>JAEKLK010000195.1 GCA_019509895.1 Betaproteobacteria bacterium
ATAGCCGTCGCGACGATATTGCGCGAGCTGCGACTCGGTCATGCGCATGCGGCGATGCTAGCATCGCGCCGAGGAGGAGCTCACCATGCCACGCCTGATCGCGACGCTCGCGGCGCTCGCGCTTTCGCTGCCCGCTGCGGCGCAATACCCGGAAAAGCCGCTGACCCTGCTCGCCGGTTATCCGCCCGGCGGCCTGGTCGACGTCGTTACGCGCCTCATGGCCGAGGGAATGAAGGCGCGTTTCCCCCATGGCATCACGGTAGTGAATCGGCCCGGCGCGGCCGGCGCGGTTGCCGTGGCGGAAGTGGCGCGCGCAGCGCCCGATGGCTACACGATCGTGCTGACGCCCCAGTCGGCGCTGGTGATCGCCGCGCAGATGCAGGACCTCGCCTACAAGACGCCCGACGACTACGATCCGTTCATCAATCTGGTCGCCTATTACCCGATGATCGCCGTGCGCACTGAGTCGGAATACAAGACCATCAACGACCTGGTCGCCGACGCCAAAGCAAATCCCGGCAAGCTGCGCGTCGGCTCGCCGGGGGAGGGCACGTCGAGCCATCTCAATCTCGAGGAGCTGATGCGCGTCACCGGCACGAAGATGATCCACGTGCCGTTCCAGGGCTGGGGCCAGTCGAGCCCGGCGCTGCTCGGCGGACACATCGAAGCGCTGGTGGCGCAGCCCGGCGAGCTGAAAGGCGCGGTCGACGGCAAGCGCATGCGCGTGCTGGTCAACTTCCGGCCGCAGCGCATGGCGAGCTTCGCGGACGTGCCGACGGCTAAGGAGCTCGGCTGGGATGTCGCAAACGGCGTGTGGTATCTGCTGGTCGCGCCGAAGGGCACGCCGGCGCCGGTGATCCGCTACCTGCACGACGCGGCCAAGAGCGCCATTGAGGACCCGAAGTTCAGTGCCGACATGGCCAACCGCGGCATCGACGTTGACTACCGCCCGGGCGCGACGCTGCGCGCCGATCTGTGGCGGGAGTACAAGCTTCACACGCAGATCCTCGGCCGCCTGGGCATGCTGAGGAAGTAGCAATCACTGGAGCTTTGTCACGCAAGTCTCTGAAATACCGCGCAGACAAGGCAGTCAATCGGCCGCGCCAGGGGTCTTGAAATCATTCGGCCGGCGCTTACATTAGCTTCGGGCGGGCCGAGCAGCCCGCGACTATTCGATCAACTTGGAAGGAGGTCAACTTATGAACGAACTCGTCCGTTGGGATCCGTTCAAGGCGGTTGCCCCGTTCGAGGACAGCTTTTTTGCCATCCCGAGTCTGTTCCGTCCGTTTGGCCGCGCGCTCAGCACCGGTCCGCGACTGGATGTGAGCGAGAACGACACGTCCTACAGGCTCGCCATCGAGCTTGCCGGGGTGAAGAAGGAAGCCATCCAGGTCAGCGTCCAGGAGAACACCGTGACGATCAACGCCGAGCTCGCCGATGAGGCGCAGAACGGCGAGGACGTCCAGTGGCTCCTTCGTGAGCGCGCCGTGGGCAAGTTCTCGCGCAGCATCAGCCTGCCCGAGGCGGTGGATGACGAGGCGTCCGAGGCGCGGTTCACCGATGGCGTTCTCTACCTGACGCTGAAGAAGAAGAGCGTGAGCCAGACCAAGCGTCTGACGATCCACTGATCTGGTTCGGGGGCGGGCCCATGGGTTCGGGCTCCGTCCCCGATTTAGCGTGGCGCGAAGCCGGCGATAAGCCGGTGGACCTCGTCGGGCGCTTCCATGTGCGGCACGTGGCCGATGCCGGGAAGGGTGCGGTACTCGCCGCGCGCAAAGGCACCGGCGATCTTCCGGCATCCCGCTTCCGGCGTGATCGTGTCTTCCGAGCCGCACGCGACCAGCACCTTCTTGCCGTAGCGTCGGGCGTCGCCGGCGAGATGGCCGTGCGCCAGGCAATGGAGCGCTTGCTTGTAGCCAGGGGGCCGCAGGTGACGATGCGTCCAGCGCGTGATCTCGAGCGCGACCGCGGGCGAGCCCTTGGCGACGAGCGACGGCGCCCGCTGCTCGGCCATGCCGGTTGGCCCGAGCTCGTCGATCTGCCTTAGCCGCTCAGCGAGCTTCGCTTCGCGCTCGGCCTCCGGCCAGTCGCCGTAGCCGCCGGCGGGACCGAGCAGCACCATGCTCCTGACCCGCTCCGGATGCGCCGCGCCATAGGCGGCGGCCATCAGGCACCCTAGCGAATTCGCCACCAGCACCACATCCTTGAGCAACAGACGGTCGAGGAACTCGTGCAGCGCCTGCGCATAGTCCTCCGGCCGCGGCTCGGCGATCGGCAAAAAATCCGATTCGCCGTAGCCTGGCGCGTCCCAGGCGATCAGTCGATAACCCTTCAGCGTCTCGAGCTGCAGGATCCAGCCGGCGGAGGCGGCGCCGATGCCGTGCAGGCAGACGAGCGCTGGACCGGCGCCGGTTTCGCGGTAGGAGATGCCTTTCGACTTCCACAGCCGGAAACGGCTGATGCGCTCATCGATCATGGTCCGCTATTCTCCCTGCAATGGAGAGAAGCGCCGAGATCGTCGGCGGCGGCTTCGCCGGGCTCGCCGCCGCGTGCGCGCTCGCTCGGCGCGGCTGGCGCGTGCGGCTGCACGAGCGCGCGGACCGGCTGCGCACCGCCGGCGCCGGCATCAACGTGTACGAGAACGGCCTGCGCGTGCTGGAAGCGCTCGGCGCGAGTGACGAGACCCTCCGCGGCGGCGCGCGGCATCTCGCGCGCGAGACGCGCGACCAGCACGACCGGCTGCTCTCGACGCACCCGTGGAACGTGCGCGTCTACGGGGTGCTCCGCCAGCGCATGATCGACGCGCTCGCCGCCGCCGCGCGACGCGCGGGCGCCGAGATCATTACCGGCTCGGAGGGCGCGGGCGCCACGCCGGAAGGCGAGCTGACGCTCGCCAATGGCGAGCGCCTGCGCGCCGAGCTCATCGTCGCCGCCGACGGCGTGAATTCGCGCATCCGCGATGCGCTCGGGCTGGTGGCGAAGCGGCGCGCGCTACCCGATGGCTGCATCCGCATCCTCATTCCCAAAGTGGATGCGGCGGAGGCGAGCGATGGCCGCACCATCGAGTACTGGTCGGGCAACCGGCGCTTCCTCTACAACCCGTGCAGCGAGACGCATCTGTATCTCGCGCTCACCATGCTGCATGCGGACGCCGCGGCGCGGGCCGTGCCGGTG
This sequence comes from Betaproteobacteria bacterium, assembly GCA_019509895.1. Classification (GTDB taxonomy): domain Bacteria; phylum Pseudomonadota; class Gammaproteobacteria; order Burkholderiales; family SG8-39; genus SCGC-AG-212-J23. Next base: position 3,175 of record JAEKLK010000195.1, read on the forward strand.
GACAAGGCGCTCTGGAGCCGATCATTTCCGCAGCTCGCTCCCTTGATCGCACGCATCGGCGACATCGCGCGCTACGACCGCTTCGAATACATCCGCCTGAAGCGCTGGTCCGCGGGGAGGGTCGCGGTAATCGGCGACGCCGCGCACGCCATCCCGCCGAATATCGGACAGGGCGCGGGCTGCGCGATGATGAACGCGCTCGCGCTCGGCGTGTATCTGGACCGCAGCGCTGATATTCCGGCCGCGCTTGCCGCCTGGGAGGCGGCCGAGCGGCCGCTGACCGACCATACGCAGCGCATCTCGCTGCTCTTCGGCATGCCGGCGTTCTGGCCGCCGAAGCTGCGCGAGCTTTTTTATTTCCTGGCGGCGCGCTCGCGCTGGCTCACCGCGCAGCGCACGCGCACCGCGCGCCACGTGCCGACCGGCACCTAGCGGGACCGCTTGCGGCGCGGGCGCACGCCGATCTTCCAGTAGAGGAACCACAGCATCACGGCCGAGGCGGCGCCGACCAGCGCGAAGTAGACGTTGGCAAGGCCGCCGGTATGCCCGCCGAGCGAGCCGACGCCGACGGCGAAGGAGAGGAAGAGCACCAGGAACCAGATCGACAGGCTGCGGAAGCCGGGCCGAAGATCGGCCTGCGGGCCATGGCGATAGCGCAGCGCGAGCCACAGCACGATGGCGAGGGGCGTACCCCAGAACACCAGCGCGCCGAAGAGATCGAACTCGGGTTCCCCGCTCATCGGCGCGCTACCTGGAAGTCCCGATCCAGCCTTTCTCCGAGAGATCGAAGATGACGCCGTCGGGATCCTTGTACTTCACCTCGAAGTTCGCATCTTCCTTGCTCTTGCCGAGCGTGAAGAAGAACTTGCCGCCGGCGGCCTCGACCCGTTTCTTCGCCTCCTCCAGATCATCGACCTGGAAGCCGAAATGGTGCGCGCCGACGAAGCTCGCCGCGTCCTTGAGCCCGGAGCCGCTCTCGCCCTTGTACTTGAGGAGCGCCAGGTTGATCACGCCGTCGCTGAGATAGATGGCCGAGCCCATGTCGATGTGCTCCTCGCCGACCCGCTCGAGCTCGAACACGCTCTCGTAGAAGCGCGCCGCGCGCTCCAGATCCTGCACCACGACCGCGATGTGCCTCAGCTTCGCCACGGCCTCAGTATAGACCCGTGACGTCGGCAATCCAGCCGCGCTTGCGCCGGGCGATGCGCGCCTCCTCCGTCTCCTCGTCGAAGCTGATCGGCGCCTTGCGCAGCAGCGCCGGGTCCACGCCCTCGAATGCGTTGACACTCACCACGGCGTGCAGCCGCCCGTCGATGCGGCACGTGACGACCGGCACGACGCCGCAGCCGCTGCAGATATGGAACTCGGCGGTCCGGGTGCCGAAGGCATAGCGCGACACGCGGGCCGGGTCAGCGATGGTGACCTTCAGCGCGCCGGCCGGGCACGAGGTCCAGACGCCGCCATGTCACCACCGATGTCTCGACCTGCCGCGCCGGAATCGACCAGTAGCGGCGCAGGAGCCGCTCCTTCTCCTCGTCGGAGACGAGCGCAAAGCCGTTGCGCTCATAGAAATCGATCGCCCACGAAGCTGCTGCCCAGGTGCCGATCAGCACAGGCTTCGCCGTCAGCGCCCGCACATGGCGCAGGAGCGCCTGGCCGACGCCTTTGCGCTGCTTCGCCGGCGCGACGTACGCGTGGCGCACGAGCGTCACGTCGCCCTTGTCCTGCAGGCCCATGACGCCGAGCATCTGGCGCTCTTGCTCCGCCACCCAGAACACCACGTTGGCGCCGATCTCCGTCGCTAGCTCCTCCGCCGGCATGTACGGCTCGTGCCAGCAATCCGCGGGTATCACGCCACGATAGGCCTCGGCCGCGGCATTGATGATGGCGAGCATCTCCGCCCGGTCGGCCTCGCGCGAAAGCCGGACATTCATAGATGACTCAGCGCCGCCGGCGGCGCATCCCAGCGGTCGTGCAGGCCATCGACGTAGGTGATCGACAGATTCGCGAGCTGTTCGTCGGAGAGCTCGAGGCAGCCGAGATTCACGCCGTACATCTTGCCGATCGGCGTGTCGTTGCCGACGCCGAAGGCGCGCACGCCGCAGCGGCGGCAGAAGTGGTGCTCGTTCTTCTTGCTGGCGAAGAGATACCGGATGAGCTCGCTTTCCCCCGCGAGCAGCCGGAATCCCTCGGGCCGCGCGACCGCCGCCCAGAAGCGGGTCCGTCGGCAGATCGTGCAGTTGCAGCGAAAGGTGGGCTGCGTGAGATCGAGATCGGCTTCAAACCGCACGGCGCCGCAATGGCACGAGCCGCTGTAGGTTTTTAGCATCAATCCTCCTCGCTCAGGCGGCGATGACGCGCCGCTGCTCGACCGTCGCCACTGGACAGAAGAGCCGCACATTTTCTTCGATTGCCCGCAACTGCGCCTCGACGGCGGCCGCGCCTACGCCGGCAGGTGCATAGGCGACGTACAGCACGTGCGCCGTCGTCGGCGAAATGGGCGACCGGTTGTCCTGTCCGTAGATGATGGAGCAGGCAACGCCGCCTGCGTCGCGCATGATCATGTCGCCCGCATAGAGCGCCTTGGCCATGCCATTCATCTGCACCATCTCGTCCCCTTCGCGCGAGACGTCGATCGTCACTGGCGGCGAGAGCTTCGCAACGTCATGGCCGGCGGTCAGAACGAGCGTCTCGAGCTCGGCGGCGAAATTCGCATCTACCAGCGGCGAGACGCTCGGCAGGCCCTTGCCCTTCAGTACGATCGACTCGAGCTGGAGCTGCACATGGTAGGTCTTGCCGAACCGGCGGTAGTACTGCGCGTATGCGGCGATCACCGGCAGCGCGGTGAGATCCGCGCGAGCGAAAGCTTGGTACCGGTCGCGCAGACGATCCTCGGTCTCGCGCTTGCGGGCCTCGAGCTCGGTTGAACTTCGCGGCTGCGCCATGCCGGCGATCTGGAGAAGGCCGACATGCCCGCCGCGGTGGGCCGCGTGCCAGTCACTGGTGGCCGTGACGGTCAGCATCGGCCGCCGAGTCTAGCATCGGCACGCTGCTCTTCACGGACCGGAGACGGCGGCGGCAATGTCGAGATAGGCGTCCGGGCCGACCCAGACGATGAATCCGAGAGCGATGAGCAGCGAGATGCCGAATACCGCGTGGGAGCCGCCCCGGCGTAACTGCCGGATCGCGAGCGCAATGGACGCGAGCGCCATCAACAGGCCGACGTAGGTGACCAGACGATAGGCGAGCGCAATAGCCTCCAGATCGCTTCCCCACGCAAGGCTGTTCATTGTCAGCAAGACGATCGGTGGGAGTACCGCCAGGGCGACGGTGACGGACTTGCGGACGCGCTCAGCCAAGTGCTGCAGACTCGATGATCACTTGCCTTCGACTCGACCGACGAGCCTGCCGGTCTGGTCGAAGATGAGTATTGCGTGTCCGCCGGGATAGGGAACGGCTCGTTCCTCGAGCGAGGCGCGCTTCGTGAATTGAACGCGGACGTACCACCGGCCGCTCTCCGCCTTGGCGTCGAACGTGCAGGGCGTCATGCCCGTGCACTTGCTCTTCACCTGGCGCTTGGCGGCTTCAACGGCGCCGTCTTTGTCCAGGGCTGCTGCGTGCATGGTCCACGAGGCTAACACCAGCGCCACGGGGAGAGCGAACGCGCGCCTAGCGACCATCGGTCGTAGACGGATGCTCCGGACCGGTGTTGGCACCGCTTTGGTTGGGCGTTTGCGTGCGCGGTTTCCATTGCTTGAGTTCGCGCGCGCCGACCACGCCGCATCCGGCGAGCGCCCAGAGCATGAGCGCGGTGACATAGCCTTCGAATGAGACTGCGACCACCAGGACTACCGCGCCAGCAATCAAAAGAACCGCAGCGGCACCGAGCAAGGCGAGGTACAGATACTTCCGCGTGTTGTCGGTCATACGAGGCGACTCCCCTGAAGTATCGCGGCCTATCATAGCCCCCGCGTGCCGGCGCGTACTGCGTAAAGGTTCCCTGATCCGGCGCTTTGGTCTCTCAGCTCACATCGAAGTGCGCCGCTGCTGCGCGCCAGCCAGCTCGCCGACGCGGATGCTCGCACGGCGCAGGCTCTCGACATAGGCGTCCGTCATGGCCTGCTGGTAGCGCTTGCCGCTGGTCATTCCGAGGAAGCGCACATACGCGGCGAGATCGGCCTCCGGTACGTCGCGATAGAAGTACGCATAGAGCGGGAGCAATTGTTCCGCGATGGCGGAGCGCGCCTGCTCCGAGCGCACCGCCTGGTGTACGCGTACCCGCAGGGTCGCTTCGCCCAGGCGCCGTTCGGGCGGTTGCAACGTATCCATGCCGACGGCAACGCCGAGCGCGATGGCTTCCTGCGTGGCGAGGGCGGCTTCTGCGCCGTTGGTGGCGGTGACGACGGCCGCCAGCATTTGTCCGCGCTGATCGGACAACTGCTTCTCGCGCAAGCTCTGGACGTACTTCGCGTAGCGGTCGGCATCGAACTCGCTGGAGCCGAGTTCCTCGGCGCGGGTGATGCGCTCCCCCGCCGGACTATCGAGCCACGCGAGCGCTGCATTCATGTCGGCGATGGTGAGTTTGTTGGCGACGCGGGCGGTAATGTCGGCTTCCAGCATCTCGGGCTCGAAGGAGGTCCGGGCGGCGGCGAGCAACGCTTCCATGAGCTTCTGGTCGAGGAGCGCGCTGCTCTGTTTGAAGTCCGCTTCCATCTGCGCCGGCAGGCCGCGCAGCTGCACCGCGAGGCCCGAGCTCTGCATCAGCCGCTCGGCAGTACGGAGGCTCGCGTCGTCCTGCGCGAGCGCGCTCGTCACGGGTACACCGGCGAGCGCGCAGCAAAGACACAGCGTCATGCGTAGCGTTTTCACGACGGCCCCCGTAGATGTTATTGGCCGCGGACAGTATGACCCGGGGAGCGGTGCGTCGAAATGCGAAATATGCACGCGCCTGATCGCGTTTTGCACTTCGGTCGGCAGCAACCGCGCGTTAGCGCGCGGAGAAGCGCGCGACGACGCGCAGGAGCTCGTCCGCCGTCACCGGTTTCTGCAGGCAACTCGCGCCCAGTTCGCGGATGCGGAGATCGTGACTGTTGACCGTGAGGAAAATGACCGGGATGTTGCGCGTGGCGGGGTCGGTCTGCAGCGCTTCGGCGAATTCGCAGCCGTTCATGTACGGCATGTCGACGTCGCAGACGATGACGTCGGGCGAGCGCTCCAGGACGAGGCGGCCGCCGACCACCGCGTCCTCGGCGACGAACACGTCGTAGCCGGCGTTGCGCAGGTGAAGATCGAGGAGGTAGCGGATGAAGCGGTCGTCGTCGATGACGGCGACCTTGGCCTTGCGCGCTAGGTTCGGCTGCTGCAATGCGGTCTCCCGGGCGAAGCGAAGCGCAAGGATAGCGGCGCCGCCCGGCCTGCCGCCGTGCGCAACGGCGCATAGCTCACAGGGCTTTACAGACGAGAAAGGCGCGGCCGCGGCGGCCGTGATATCACGGCGGGAGCATGCCTAAGGACTTCAATCCAGGGCTGGTGTTTCTGTCGTACCTCGTCGCCGTCACGGCCTCGCACGTGACGCTCCTGCTCGCGGCGCGCGTGCGCGATCCGCATGCCACGAACTGGAAGCTGTGGGTCGTCTGCGGCGGCTTCGCCATGGGCATCGGCATCTGGTCGATGCACTTCGTCGCCACGCTCGCCCTGAAGCTGCCGATCCGCGTCCTCTATGACCTGCCGCTTACGGCGCTTTCCTGGGTGTTCGCGATCGCCGCCTGCGGCGCGGCGTTCATCGTGCTGCGCCGGCTCACCGGCAAGCATCGCGAGTTTCTGCTGCCCGGCGCGCTGATCGGCATCGGCATCGCCTCGATGCACTACACCGGTGATGCGTCGATGCGCCTCGCGCCGGGGATCCGGTATGACCCGCTCTTCTTCATCGCCTCGATCGTCATTGCCATCGGCGCCGCCACCGCTGCGCTCTGGATCGCGTTTCATCTGGCGAAGCAGCGCGCGGTGTTCACCAACTTCGGCGCGGCGCTCGTCATGGGGGCGGCCGTGGTCGGCATGCATTTCACCGCCGTGGCCGCGGCGCAGTTCCATCCGGAGGCGATCTGCCTTGCTTCCGGCCCCGGCCTCGACGAGGTGTGGATGGCCTACACCATCGGCGGCTTCACCTTCGTCATCCTCACGGCGACGATGCTGCTCTCGGCTTACGACGCACGGCTCTCGGCAGCCATCGTCGGTGGTGCCGAGAAGCTGCGGCTCGCGAACGAGCAGCTCGAGGAGCGGGTGCGCGAGCGCACCCGCACGCTCGCGCGCGAGGGAGCGCGCAAGGATGCGATCCTGCTCACCGCGCTCGACTGCATCATCTCCATGGACGAGCGAGGCCGGGTGGCCGAGTGGAATCCGGCGGCCGAGCGCACGTTCGGCTATACGCGCGAGGAGGCGCTCGGCCGCGACCTCGCCGATCTCATCCTGCCGGAACGCATGCGCAGCCCGCACCGGGCGAACCTGGCGCGCTATCTGGCGACGGGTGAAGCGAGGCTCATCGGCCGGCGCATCGAGGCGCGTGCGTCGCGCCGCGGCGGCGAGGAGTTCCCGATCGAAGTGGCAATCACCGTCACGCAGGCGGGCGGCGAGCGCGTGTTCACGGCGCATGTGCGCGACATTACCGAGCGCAAGCGCGCCGAAGAGGAGCTGCGACGCTCGCACGACGCGGCGCGCGCCGGTTCCGAGGCAAAAACCACGTTCGTCGCCACGATGAGCCACGAGATTCGCACGCCGATGAACGCGATCATCGGCATGCTCGAGCTTCTCTCCTGCAGCAAGCTCACCGCCGACCAGCGGGAGATGCTGTCGGCGGCGCGCCAATCGAGCCGTTCGCTGCTTGGGCTGATCGACGACGTGCTGGACTTTTCCAAGATCGAAGTCGGCAAGCTGGAGATCCACCCGGAGCCCTGCTCGGTGGGCCGCCTGATGGACGCGGTGAACGCGACCTTCAAGCATGTGGCGAGCGCCAAGGGGCTTCTCCTGACGCAGGCCATCGATGCGACGCTCGGGCCCGCGCATCTGCTCGATCCGTCACGCCTGCGCCAGGTGCTGATCAACCTGGTCGGCAATGCGATCAAGTTCACGCACCAGGGCAGCGTCGTGATCGAGGCGAAGGTGCTCGCGCAAAGCCAGGGGCGCCAGCAGCTCCGCTTCAGCGTGCAGGACTCGGGCATCGGCATGAACGAGGAGACGCAGCGGCACCTCTTCGAGCCGTTCCGCCAAGGCGAGTCGCTGACCAGCCGCCGTTACGGCGGCACGGGACTTGGGCTCGCGATCTCCCGCCAGCTGGTGGAGCTGATGGGCGGCGCGATCGAGGTGACGAGCGCCGAGGGCCGTGGCACGCGCGTGACGGTCACGCTCGACGCCGAGCAAGCGGACGTCAAGGACGTGCCCGAAGAGGAGGCGACCGCGGGCGAACGCATGCCGCAGCCGCTGCCTGCGCGAGCCGGAGGCAAGCTCCTGATCGTCGATGACCATCCGGTCAACCTGGCGATGCTCCGGCGCCAACTCAAGGTGCTCGGCATGGAGGCGGACACGGCAACGAGCGGCAGCGAGGCGCTGGCGAAATGGCGGCGCGAGCGTCATCCGCTCGTCATCACCGACCTGCAGATGCCGGAGATGGACGGCTATGCTTTCGCGCGCGCGATTCGCGGCGAGCAGGATGCGTCGCGGCGGCCGACCGTCGTCGCCTTCACCGCCAACACGCAACGTGATGCCCTCGAGCAGTGCATCAGCGCCGGCATGGACGACTATCTCACCAAGCCGGCCGAGCTGGCGACGCTTCGTCAGAAGCTCGAGCGCTGGCTGGGGAGCGATGCGGGGCTGAAGACCGCTCCGCCCCTACCATTGGTCAAGCGGGATGACGATGGGATCGATCGCGCGCGTTTGCAGGCGCTGGTCGGCGGTCCGGAGGGCATGCCCGAACTGCTCGGGCAGCTCGAGGCGGCCGCGCGCGACGACATTGCCTCGCTCGAGGCGGCGCTTGCGGTGGCCGACGGCAAGGCGCTGCGGCGAGCCGCCCATCGCATCAAGGGCAGCGCGCTTACCGTGGGTGCGACGCGCGTCGTAGCGGCGGCGACTTACCTGGACAACTCGCCCGACATACTCGGCACGGCGGAAGCGCTCAACGCGGTGCAGATGCTGATAGAGGCGCTGAAAAGCGTGGTGGCGGCCGCGCGGGCGGAGCGGCGCGCCGCCTAGCGGTTGGTCGAGTAGTCGATGCGGTAAACCGCGCCGGCGCTATCGTCGGAGACGAGCAGCGCGCCGTCGGGCGCGACGATCACGTCGACCGGCCGGCCCCACGCGCTGTCGCCCTGCAGCCACCCTTCGGCGAATGGCTCGTAGCGTTGCACTTTGCCGTCCGCGCCCAGCGTGACCACGCTCACGCGGTAGCCGGATTTCGGCGTGCGGTTCCACGAGCCATGCTCGGCGATGAAGATGGCGCCGCGGTATTGCTGCGGGAACGTGTCCCCGGTGTAGAAGCGCATGCCGAGCGACGCCACGTGCGCGCCGAGCTTTTGCGCGGGCGGCGTGAATGCGCCGCACGATTGCTTCTTGCCGAACTGCGGGTCCGACACGTCGCCGGCATGGCAGTACGGGAAGCCGAAGTTCATGCCGGCCTTCGGCGCATGGTCGAGCTCGTCGGCCGGGACGTCGTTGCCGAGCATGTCGCGGCCGTTGTCGGTGAACCAGAGCTCATGGGTGCGCGGGTCCCAGTCGAAGCCGACGCTGTTGCGCACGCCGCGCGCGAACGTCTCGCGCTTCGCGCCGGCCGCGGCATCGAGGCGCTGAATGACGCCGTAGCCTTCCTTCGGCTCGCAGACGTTGCACGGTGCGCCGATGCCGATATAGAGCTTGCCGTCGGGACCGAAGCGGATCGGCTTGAGTCCGTGGTGGCGCTCGGTCGGCAGATCGTCAGCGATGACGACGGGCTTCGGCGGGTTCTCGAGCCGCTCCTCGATGCCGTCGTAGCGCAGGATGCGGCCGATCTCCGCCACGTAGAGGGCGCCGTCGCGGAAGGCGACGCCGTGGGGCGCCTGCAGGCCGCTCGCGATGACCCGGGCGCGCCCGCGAGGCGCGATGGCATAGACCTTATCGCCGGCGCTGCCGACGAACAGCGTGCCGCGCGCGCCGAGGGCGAGCGAGCGCGCTTGCGGCGTGTCGCCGCTGTAGAGGGTGATGCGAAAACCGGGCGGGAGGCGGATCTGTTCGAGGGCCGGCGCGGCCAGGGCGGAGGTGCAAGCGAGAACCGAGAGGAAAGCGATCAGGCGCATGGCGAGGGTTGGACCGCCGACGATACCCCTAGTTGCGCAATCGCGCGCGTACGAGTTCGATGTGCTGGCGCAGCGCATAGAGCTCTTCCGCATAGCCGAGCGGAACGCTGATCGAGGCGACGCGCGCTTCCAGCTTGTCGAGCGATTCGGCGAGCTCCTCGCGCGATCGCTGGCGTTCCTCGAGCTCGTATTCGATCATCCGCAGATTACGGTACCAGCGGAAGATGCGCGAGCGGATGCGGAAGCGGTAGAGCGGCGGCACCAGTCGCGAGAGCGGGATGAGCACGGCGACGATCGAGAAGAGCGCCACCCACATGCGGTCGATCAGATTGCCGAGCCAGAACGGCAGGTAGCGTTGGAGGAGCGGCGGCCCGGTGCGGTAGAAGCGCTCTGCGTCCTTGGCGAGCGGAAACTCGTTCGCGGCGGCGCTCGGGAACTGGCCGGCGCGCGCGATCCAGCCGGGCGCGTTGTGAATGCGGGTGGCTGCCTGCACGAAGAGCTCGATGATCGCCGGGTGGATGTTTTCACGCGCCACCAGCGAGGTCGTCGGCGCGATGAGCTCCATGTCGTGATTGGGAACGTCGAGCGCGATGCTGGCCACGCCGCGGGGCAGGGTCACGGGACTGATGTAGCGATAGCGGCGTGCATAGGCCTCGCCGTTCTTGAATTCGTAGAGCCGGATGCCGGGCGTCTGCAGCAGCATCTGCACCATCGGCGCCTCGGGAGCGTTGACCATGGCGATGGCGTCCAGCTTGCCGTCCAGCAGGTTGACCACCGCATCGGTCTCGCCGAGGAGCGAACGCTCGAGGTCGTCGCGCTCCATGTCGTTCGCGCGCAAGAGCCGCATGAAAAGTCCGGGCGTGCCGCTGCCGCGCATGCCGATGTTGACGCGCTTGCCGCGAAGCTGGGTGAGCGAGTTCAACTCGCGCAAGCGCTCGGCGCGGTAGAAGATCCACACCGGCTCGTAGAACAGGCTGCCGAGCGAGACCACCGGCTCGATGTCCTCGTTCTCATTCGTGCGGAGGGTCTCGGAGGAGCCGCCCTGCACGAACGCCAGGTCCACCGCCTGCTTGCCGTCGCGCAGCAGCACCAGGTTCTCACGCGAGCCAACGGTGCGTCGCAGCTCGACATTGACGCGGTAGCGCTTGAGCTCTGCCGCATAGCGCTTGCCGAATTCGTCATAGGCGCTCGCTTCCGGGCCGGTGGCGAGCACCACGTGATGCGGCGGCGTCGGATCGAGCAGGATGTATGTGAGGACGAGGAGGCCCAGCCCGATGACGATGAACGGCGCCCACGCGATCACCAGGTCACGGATCGAGACGAGCGTCTCGCGGACGATGCGCGGCACTAGGTGGCGGCGCCGACTTTTTCGCTGATCGGCGCCTTCGGCAGCACCGCTTCGCCGCGCTCGAGCCGGAAGGTGAATTCCAGCCGGTAGCCGTCGGGCGTGCGCAAGTAATTGCCGATCAGCGCGCGTGTCACGCCGAACTGCGAGTCGGTCTCGAGGTGCGGGTCTTCAGGGTCGTAGACCTGCGAGGCGATCGTCTTGTAGCCGGGCTTGTAGAGGAGGAAGTGCAGATGCGCCGGCCGCATGTTGTGGCGCTTCTGCGCCGCGAGCAGCGCGCCGGTCGGCCCGTCGATCGGCACCGGATAGCCGGCCGGCTTCACGCTGCGGAAGGAGAACGTGCCGTCCGGCTGCGTCGTGAAGATGCCGCGCAGGTTCATCTCGGCCTGCGTCGAATCCTGGTTCTCGTACAGGCCGGCGGGCGAGGATTGCCACACGTGCACATCGACGTCGGCGAGCGGCCGAGCGTCCATGTCGGTCACGCGGCCGCGGAAGAAGAGCGCCGGTCCCGGCGTCGGCGAGCGAACGATCGATTCGCCGTCGTCGCAGCGCGGCGCGTTCGCGCGGTAGAACGGGCCGAGGTTATTCGCCTGCGTCGGGCGGGTGTTGTTGATCAGGCAGACAAGATTGGAGATGCCCAGGGCGCCGGCGAGCAGCATCGCCTCGTTGTGGCTGGGCGTCGTGCGCTTGCCGATGGCGTTGATCGCGGCGATCGCCTCTTGAAACTCGCGCTCGGTGAGGCGCGCCTCGCGCACGAACCCATGCAGGTGCTTCACCAGCAGCGAGAGCAGCTCCTGGGTACGGGCGTTCGGCGTGCGGTGCATCTCGCCGAGCACCGCACGCGTCACATCGTCGGGTGTCTCGATGATCATGACTTCCTCCGGGAGGAGGAAGTCTACTTCAGCGGCGTTGTTGGCCGCGCGAGCTGTCGAAGCGCCCGACCGGCGCGCTATGCTGCATCGGCCCGCTGCGTTGCACCGGTGGCGCGCTACGCTGCATCGGCGCTTGCATGCGCGCTTGCGGGCGTACTTCCGGCGCGCCGCGGAAGCGGGCCTGGTCGACGGGTCGCTGTACGATCACCGGACGCGACAGTGCCGGCGGGCTGGAGATGATCGGCCGGCGCTGCGACTCAGGCACGGGGCGATACGGCGTCACGGTGACGCGCCGATCGAAGCGTCCCACCGGCGCGCTGCGCACCGGCGCCGGATGCCAGGCACGGGCCGGGTACCACGCGCGGGTGACGTACACGGGGTGCGGCACCCACGGCCGCCAGTAGACCGGGCGATACGCCGGCCACCACCACGTTCCGTATACGACGTACGGGTTGTAGTACGGCACATAGACCACGTTCGGATAAGCCGGCTGCACGACGATCTGGCTGTCCTGCGTGTAGACCTGCTGGTACTGGTCGCTCTGCAGGTAGCCGCTCGACTGGGCGCGGGCGCGAAGCTGCTGCACCGTCGCCTGGATGTACGGACCGTGCGTGGCGTACGCCTGGCCAAGGTCGGCGACCCACTGCGGGCTCTCGCCCATGCGCCCGAGCACTTCCGGAGAAGCGACCAGCGCCTTGACGCTCGGATGCCACGACGCGCCTTCCACCATCTGCACCGCGGCATCGCCGCTTAGCTGCGGATTGGCGCGCGACCAGGCGGCCGCCTCGGCGACCTCGTCGGGATAGAGCGCCGCGTCGAGCACCTGATTGAGGAGCGGATCGGGATAGAGCGCGACCGGCGCGAGCAACGCGTCGAGCTCGGCCTGGTTGAAGACGCGCGCCTGGGCATGCGCCGCGAGCGCCGCAAGAGCGATTGTCAGTCCGAGCAACAGGCGCAATAGCGCTTTCATGCCAGCCAATCTAGACCTCGGCGCGCGGCGAAGCTGAATCAATGTGTAACGAGATATGTATGGGCATGAAAGCTGCAGCGCCCTTGGCCGCCATGAGACTGCTCGTTCTGCTCCTCGGCCTGGCCGGCGTAGCCCGTGCGGACGACGGCGGCGCTATCGACCGCTATTTCGATACCCTGGACCTGAATGGCGACGGCTTCGTCTCCCTTTCGGAAGCCGCCGGAGACGAGGTCGTCGTCACGCGCTTCGACCGCGCCGACCGCAACAAGGACGGCAAGCTCTCGCGCAAGGAGTTCGCGAACCTCGGCAAGGTGAAGGTGCGCGTGGCGAAGAAGAAGGGAGAAGAGCCCTCCGCCGCCGTCGGCGGCGGCGCCCCGAAGAAGAAGGAAAAGGCGCCGGCCGCAGGCGGCTGACGCCAGGATTTCGTACTTAGTACGAAATAGGTTCTTGGCGGCTGCCGACGGCGCGCAGGTGCCGCTCGCGTGCGAGCGGGCGCTGGTCCCAGCGCAGGTTCTGCGTCGCCACAATCGCCTTGACCGGCAGATGGTCGGAGGCGCGGGCGGCGATCGGCGAGCGATGCGCCTTCAGGGCGAGCAGCGCGGGGCGGGGGCGAACCCAGACGCGGTCGAGCGCGAAGAGCGGCCAGCGCGACGGGAAGGAGCGCTCGACGACCGAGCGGCCGAGGAGCGAGTTCATCCAGCGCAGCGGCCGCGAGAGCGGCAGCCATTCGTTGACGTCGCCCAGCACGACTACGCGCTCATCGGCCGGCGTCTTCTTCAGGACATCGAGGAGCTTGCGCACCTGCCAGCGCCGCTCGGCGCCAAAGAGCCCGAGGTGGGTGACGATGACGCGCAGGCGCGTGCCGGAGACGTCGAGATCGACGTCGAGCGCGTTGCGCGGCTCGCGCCGCCCATAGCCGAGCGCCAGGCGGCGCACGTCCAGCACCTTGCGCGTCGTCAGGAGCGCGTTGCCAAATGGCCCGTCGTGCCGGACGAGCGTCAGCCCCGGCACGGCTTGCATGCCGAGGCGCCCGGCGATGTAGTCGAGGCGATAGTCGACTTCCTGCAGCCCGATCGTGTCGCACTCGAGCTCGCGGATCACCTCGGCAATGCGCGCAGCGTCCTTGCGGCCGTCGGTGCCGACGCAGCCGTGGACGTTGTAGGAGGCGATGCGCAGGCAGCTCTCGGGCAGCTGGTCCGAGAGCGCCTGCCAGTTAGCCAGGCTGGCGCTGTGCCTCATCGGCGGCGTGCATGCGGCGGCTCATCTTCGTGAACCAGTGCTTGACCGCGATGATGCCGCCGCCGAGGAGTGCGACCGCGATGCCGACCAGCCACCAATTTACCTCGCCCGTGCCGGTGAGCGCGGTCTCGATGGCATCGCCGAATATGGTTGTCGCCAACGTGCCGGGGAGCAGCCCGATCGCCGTGCCGGCGACCACATGCCACAGGCGCATGTGGATTGCGCCGGCGACGATGCTCTCCACCGCGAAAGGTGCGATCGGCACCAGCCGCAGGAGCGTCATCGCCAGCAGGCCGTACTTCTTCAGGACATCGATCATGCGGTCGAGCTTTGGCCCGGCCAGGCGCCGCACCGTGTCGCGCTTCATGCGCCGCCCGATGTAGTAGGTGACCACGGCCGAGGCG
>JAEKLK010000196.1 GCA_019509895.1 Betaproteobacteria bacterium
CCGCATGGAGGAGAAGAAAGACCTCTCGGCCGAGGACGAGAAGGCATTGCACGACGCGATCAAGGACTGGAAGAAGAACGCGAGCTTCTGATGCCCGGCACCAAGGAAATCAGGCTGAAGATCCGCAGCGTGCAGAACACGCGCAAGATCACCAAGGCGATGGAAATGGTCGCCGCCTCGAAGATGCGCAAGGCGCAGGAGCGCATGCGCCATGCGCGACCGTATGGCGAGAAGATCCGCAACGTCGCCGCGCACATCTCGCACGCCAATCCGGAATACCGCCACCCGTTCCTGGTCGATCGCGACTCAGTGAAGCGCGTCGGCATCATCGTCATCACCACCGACAAGGGCCTGTGCGGCGCGCTCAACACCAACCTGCTTCGCCTGGTGCTCGCGCAGTACAAGGAGTGGCAGTCACAGGGCGAAGAAGCCGACGTCTGCGCGATCGGCAACAAGGGCCTGGGTTTCATGCAGCGCCTTGGCGCCCACATCGTGTCGCAGGTGGTGCAGCTCGGCGACCGGCCTCAGATGGAGAAGATGATCGGCGCCGTAAAAGTGATGCTCGACGGCTACACCACCGACCGCTTCGACCGGTTGATGCTCGCTTACACGCGCTTCATCAACACCATGAAGCAGGAGCCGGTGATCGAGCAGCTGCTGCCGCTTTCCGGCGAGCGCCTCGGCGCCCCGGAAACCGTCTGGGACTATATCTACGAGCCTGAGGCGCGCGCGGTGCTCGATCAGGTGATGACGCGCTACATCGAGGCGCTGATCTATCAGGCGGTGTCAGAGAACATGGCCTCCGAGCAATCGGCGCGCATGGTGGCGATGAAGGCGGCGTCGGACAACGCCGCTACCCTGATCGACGAGCTGACGCTCGTCTACAACAAAAACCGGCAGGCGAACATCACCAAGGAACTTTCGGAAATCGTCGGCGGCGCAGCCGCTGTATAGGGAATCCAATGGCACAGGCACAAGCTAAAGCTGAAGGCACAATCGTCCAGTCGATCGGTGCGGTGATCGACGTCGAATTCCCGCGCGAGCAGATGCCCAACATCTACGACGCGCTGATCCTCGAAGAGAGCGGCGACAATACCCTGGTCGAGAAGGGTCTCACCTTCGAGGTCGAGCAGCAGCTCGGCGACGGCGTCGTGCGCTGCATCGCGCTCGGCTCCTCCGACGGCTTGCGCCGCGGCATGAAAGTGCGCGGCACCGGCCAGCCGATCTCGGTGCCGATCGGCAAAGGCACGCTCGGCCGGATCATGGACGTGCTCGGCCGGCCGATCGACGAGCAGGGACCGATCAAATCCACCGAACGGCGGTCGATCCACCAGCTCGCCCCCAAATTCGACGAGCTCTCGCCATCGGTGGAGCTCCTCGAGACCGGCATCAAGGTCATCGACCTTATCTGCCCGTTCGCCAAGGGCGGCAAGATCGGGCTCTTCGGCGGCGCCGGCGTCGGCAAGACGGTGACGATGCTCGAGCTGATCAACAACATCGCCACCAAGCACGGCGGCCAGTCGGTCTTCGCCGGTGTGGGTGAACGCACCCGCGAAGGCAACGACTTCTATCACGAGATGATCGAGGCGGAGGTGATCAAGAAGGACAACCTCGAGGAGTCGAAGGTCGCGATGGTGTTCGGGCAGATGAACGAGCCGCCCGGCAACCGCCTGCGGGTGGGACTGAGCGGCCTCACCATGGCGGAAGCGTTCCGCGACGAAGGGCGCGACATCCTGCTCTTCATCGACAACATCTACCGCTTCACCCTCGCCGGCACCGAAGTGTCCGCGCTCCTCGGCCGCATGCCTTCAGCGGTCGGCTACCAGCCGACACTCGCCGAGGAAATGGGCCGCTTGCAGGAGCGCATCACCTCGACCAAGACGGGGTCCATCACCTCTATCCAGGCGGTGTACGTGCCGGCGGACGACCTGACCGATCCGTCGCCCGCGACCACCTTTGGCCACCTCGACGCCACGGTGGTGCTGTCGCGCGACATCGCGGCGCTCGGCATCTATCCGGCGGTGGATCCGCTCGATTCGACCTCGCGCCAGGTCGATCCGAACGTGATCGGTGACGAGCACTACAACACCACGCGCGCGGTCCAGGCGACGCTGCAGCGCTACAAGGAGCTGCGTGACATCATCGCCATCCTCGGCATGGACGAGCTTTCACCGGAGGACAAGCTGGCGGTGGCCCGCGCGCGTAAGATCCAGCGCTTCCTGTCGCAGCCCTTCACCGTGGCGCAGAACTTCACCGGCTCGCCGGGCAAGTACGTGACGCTGAAGGACTCGATCAAGGGCTTCAACATGATCGTCAACGGCGCCTGCGACGCGCTGCCCGAGCAGGCCTTCTACATGGTCGGCACGATCGAGGAAGCGCAGGAGAAGGCGAAGAAGCTCTGATGGCGAACGCCACAATCCATGTCGACGTGGTCAGCGCCGAGGAGGCGATCTTCTCCGGCGAGGCGGAGTTCGTGGTCCTGCCGGGCGAGGCGGGCGAGCTCGGCATCTATCCGCGCCACACGCCGCTCATCACGCGCATCAAGCCTGGCGCGGTGCGCATCACGCCCGCCGGCGGTGGCGCCGAGCAGCTGATTTTCGTCGCCGGCGGCATCCTCGAGGTGCAGCCGAAGGTCATCACGGTGCTCGCCGATACCGCCATTCGCGGCGCCGACCTCGACGAAGCTAAGGCGACCGAAGCGCTCAACCGTGCCGAGGAGGCGCGCCGCAACGCCACGGACAAGCAGGAAATCGCGACCGTGGAAGGCGAGCTGGCGATGCTTGCGGCGCAACTCGCCGCGATTCGCCGGCTGCGCAAAAAAGCCTAGCGGCAGCCGCCGGGTCGGAGCTGCAACGACGGCTGTAGTCGCAAATCTTACGGGAGCGTTGCGTGTCGCTGCGCCCCGATAGTCCGGCGGGACCACGCGGGTTCCTGCAAAGAGCGCTCCGGCGTTTGTAAAAATCGCTGCAATCCCCAGCAGGAGACCGCATGAAACACATTCTCGATTCCGATTTCCGCTACCGCCCGAGCTTCGATACGGACGTGAAGAAGACTTTTGAGAAGATCCGCCGGCAGCAGATCCACGCCAAGGAGCAGCAGCAGGCGAAGGACCGCCAGGCCAAGGCGCATCCGGAATCGCAGGTCAGGGTCCTGAAGCTGGACCAGTTGAAAAAGGCGAGCACCAGCTAGCGCCGTCCGGCCCGCCGGCGCACTTCCGCTATAGTGCGCCGCGCGGTGATCTACGATCTACTCGTCATCGGCGGGGGCATCAACGGCGCCGGTATCGCTCGCGATGCCGCCGGACGAGGGCTCACGACTGTGCTGGTGGAGCGCGGCGACCTCGCCGGCGCCACCTCGTCGGCCTCATCGAAGCTGATTCACGGCGGGCTGCGCTACCTCGAGCAGCTCGAATTCCGCCTGGTGGCCGAAGCGCTGGCCGAGCGCGAGATCCTGCTGCGCGTTGCCGGGCATCTGGCATGGCCGACGCGTTTCGTCATGCCGCACGTGCCGGAATTGCGGCCGCGCTGGGTGATTCGCACCGGTCTTTTCCTTTACGACCATCTCGCGCGGCGCTCGCTGCTTCCCGGCTCGCAGGCAGTGCGGCTCGACGCCCCGCCTTATTCCTCCGGACTGCAGCCCCGGCTCAAGCACGGCTTCGTGTATTCCGATTGCCGCGTGGACGACTCCCGGCTGGTCGTCGCCAATGCTGTCGACGCCCATCGCCGTGGCGCCCGCATTCGCGTGCGCACCGGGTGCGTCCGCGGGGAGCGCAAGGGCGATCTCTGGCGCGTCACGCTCTCCTCCGGCGATGAAGTGCATGCCCGGGCGGTGGTCAATGCCGCGGGACCCTGGGTCAAACAGGTGCTGAACGAGGAGCTCGGCGAGCCCAGTCGCGACGCCGTGCGGCTGGTGAAGGGAAGCCATGTCGTCGTGCCGCGTCTTTATGACGGCGACCACGCCTTCATACTGCAGAACGACGACCGGCGCGTGGTCTTCATCATTCCGTTCGAAGACGATTTCACGCTCATCGGCACCACCGACGTACCGGTCGAGAGCGCGCAATCGCCGCAGGTCACGGAGGACGAGGTGCGCTATCTATGCGCCGCGGCGAGTCGTTATCTGGCGCGGCCGGTCGCGCCGACCGCGGTGCGCTGGCGCTATGCCGGGGTGCGCCCGCTCTATGACGACGGTAGCGCCGACCCGTCCTCCATCACGCGCGACTACGTCCTGCGGGTGGACGCGCCGCCGGGTGCAGCGCCCGTGCTTTCGGTCATCGGCGGCAAGATCACCACCTATCGTCGGCTCGCCGAGCACGCCCTCGAGAAGCTCGCGCCGCACTTTCCGGCCATGAAGCCGCCATGGACCGCCGGAGTCGAGCTGCCAGGGAGCGAATTTGCCCGGCGCGCCACCGCGCGCCACGAGGTGCTCGAGCGCTATCGTCAGCTGCCTGAGCTCATCGTGCGCGGCGTTTTCCGCCGCCACGGCGTCGAGGCACCTGGCGTGCTCGGCGACGGTGAGCTGGGCGAACACTATGGCGCCGGGTTGACAGAGCGCGAGCTGCGTTACTTGATGGAGCACGAGTGGGCGAGCTCGGCCGAGGACGTGCTCTGGCGGCGCACGAAGTGCGGCCTGCACATGAGCGAGGCGCAACGGCATCGCGTCGCCCAGGTCATCGGCCGATGAAGCCGCTCGCCGAGCTGCCGGCGGCCGCTACGCGGGCGCTGCTCTTCGACATCGACGACACCCTGACGACCGACGGCAAGCTCACGGCCGAGGCGTACGCGGCGCTCGAACGCGTGCAGCGCATCGGCAGGCTCACTGTCGCCGTAACCGGGCGACCGGCAGGCTGGTGCGACCACATCGCGCGCTTGTGGCCGGTAGATGCAGTCGTGGGCGAAAACGGCGCCTTCTATTTCCGCTATCACGCCGGGCGCCTGCACAAGGTCTATTGGGACTCGGCTGATGCGCGCGCTCGCAACCGGCAGCGGCTCGCAGCCATCACGGCACGCGTCGTTGCTGCGGTGCCGGGGTGTGCACTCGCGGCGGACCAGCCCTACCGCGAGACCGACCTCGCCATCGATTACTGCGAGGACGTGCCCGCCCTGCCGCTGGCTCAAGCGGAGCGCATTGCCGAGCTCATGCGTGCGGCGGGGTTGCACGCCAAGCTCAGCTCGATCCATGTGAACGGCTGGTTCGGCGACTACGACAAGCTGGCGATGAGCCGCCGGCTCTTTGCGAGCGAGTTCAAGCTTGAGCTCGATCGTGATCGCGATGCCGTGGTGTATGTCGGCGACTCGCCCAACGACGCGCCTATGTTCGACTTCTTCCCGCGCTCGGTCGGCGTCGCCAATATCGCGCGCTTTGCCGGCCTCATCGCCACGCCGCCGAAGTACGTGAGCCGTGCGAGTTGCGGCGCCGGATTCGCGGAGGTGGTCGCCCGCCTGCTCGCCTCATGACGCCGTGGCTCGCCTACCTCGGCATCGGCGTCCTCGTGGGCTTCGCTGCCGGACTGCTCGGCATCGGCGGCGGCGTCGTCATGGTGCCGCTTCTCGCCCTGGTGTTCGCCGGCCAGCAGCTCCCTGCCGAGCACGTGCTGCATCTCGCACTCGGCACGGCGATGGCGGCCATGGTGTTCACTTCCATCGCCAGCATGCGCGCGCATCACGCGCACGGCGCGGTGGACTGGCGAATCGCACGCGCCATGTCGCCCGGAATGCTGCTCGGGTCCTTCTGCGCTGCGCTGGTCGCCGGCCTGATGCCGACGCGGCCGCTCGCCGTGATGTTCGCGCTGCTCGTGTTCTATGCCGCGACGCAGATGTTGCTCGATCTCAAGCCGCGCTCGACTCGCGAGCTTCCCGGGTCCGCCGGCATCTTTGCGGCGGGCGCGGCGATCGGCGCCGTCTCGAGCCTTGCCGCCGTCGGCGGCGCGTTCATGAGCATCCCGTTTCTCACCTGGTGCAAGGTGCCACTGCGTCGCGCCATCGGCACGGCGGCCGCGAACGGCCTACCGATCGCGCTCGCCGGGACCGCGGGCTATGTGCTGCACGGGCTGCGCGCCAGCGGCCTGCCCTACCCAAGCCTCGGCTTCGTCTACCTGCCGGCGCTCGCGCTGCTCGTCGCGACCAGCATGCTGACCGCGCCCTTCGGCGCCCGCCTGGCGCACCGGCTCCCGGTCAAACGGCTGCGCATGCTATTCGCCTTCCTCCTTTACTTCTTTGCGGCCCGCATGCTCGTCGGTATCTGGTAAGTCATAGTCGGCCAGCCAGTGTTCGGCGATCAGCGGATCGACCGCGGCGCGCGTCTCCAGGTGGGCGCCATGCCGGTGGTACGCGGCGAGCGCCTCGTGGCTCGCGAAGTCGCACACCAGCGCGAAATCGACGGCGCGCCGTCCTTCGTTGAATGCCCGGCCGACCTCGACGCGTAGCAAGCCGGGGATACGGCCGACCTGGCGCTCGAGCGCCTGGCGGATCGTCGCGAAGTCAGCATCGCGCGCTTTCAGCCGCCACAGCACGATATGTCGCACCATCGCGCTAAACTCCGCCACTTTCCATTCGAGCGCAAGCCGTGGCCGGTCCTCTTTCGCATATCCGCGTTTTCGACCTTTCGCGCGTGCTCGCCGGTCCGTGGGCGAGCCAGAACCTCGCCGACCTCGGCGCCGAGGTCATCAAGCTCGAGCGCCCGGGAAACGGCGACGATTCGCGCTCCTTCGGTCCGCCTTGGATCAAGGACGGCGACGGACGCGACACGCGCGACTCGGCGTACTTCAGCTCCGCAAACCGCGGCAAGAAATCGGTGACGCTGAATATCGCCGTGCCGGAAGGACAGGCGATCGCGCGCGAGCTCGCCAGGACGGCCGACGTGCTGATCGAGAACTACAAGTACGGCGACCTCGCGCGCTACGGGCTCGCCTACGAAGATGTGCGCGAGTTGAATCCACGCATCGTCTATTGCTCGGTGACCGGATTTGGGCAGAGCGGGCCTTACCGCGAGCGGCCGGGCTACGACTTCATGATCCAGGGCATGGGCGGCATGATGAGCGTCACGGGCGAGCCGGACGACGCGCCGGGCGGCGGCCCGCAGCGCGCCGGCGTGCCAATCGCCGACATCATCACCGGCATGTACGCGTCGATCGCGATCTGCGCCGCGCTCGCGCACCGCGAGCGCTCGGGAAAGGGCCAGCACCTCGATCTCGCGCTGCTCGATTCGCAGATTGCGCTGCTGGCCTACCAGAACAGCAACTACTTCGCGACCGGCGTGCCTCCCAGGCGCATCGGCAACCTGCACCCGAACATCGTCCCCTATCAGCCGTTTCGCTGCGCCGACGGCGAGGTGATTCTCGCCTGCGGCAACGACAACCTCTACCGCAAGTTCTGCGAGGCGGCTGGCTGTGCCGAGCTCGCCGGCGACGCGCGCTTCGCCACGAACGCGAAGCGCGTCGAGAACCGCGCCGAGCTGACGCGGCTCCTCGCCGCGGTGTTCAAGAAGCGCAGCAAAAGCGAATGGCTGGAGCTGCTCGAGGCGGCCGGCGTGCCGAACGGCCCAATCAACGATGTGGCGCAGGTCTACGAGGAGGCGCAGGTGAAGGCGCGCGGCATACGCATGGAGCTGCCGCACGCCGCGGGCGGCAACGTGCCGCTGGTAGCCAGCCCGATGCGTTTTTCCGAGACGCCGGTCGAGTACCGCCAGGCGCCGCCGGTGCTCGGGCAGCACACCGACGAGGTGCTGCGCACGCTGCTCAAAAGGAGCGCGGAAGACATCGCGCGGCTGCGCTCGGCGAAGGTGATATAGGATATTCACAACGAGGAGGAGGTTATGAACTGCAACCTACGGGTACTGCTTGTCGGAGCGCTGGCGGCCGCATTGAGCGGGAGCGCCTTCGCTGCCCCGACGACGCTGCGGGCGTCGCACCAGTTTCCCGGCGGACGCGGCGACGTGCGCGATGAGATGGTGCAGATCGTGGCGCGCGACGCGAAGGCAGCGAACGTCGAGCTTGAAATCCAGGTCTATCCCGGCGCGTCGCTCTTCAAGCCGAACGAGCAGTGGAACGCGCTGGTCAACGGACAGCTCGACATCTCGTCCTTCCCGCTCGACTACGCGAGCGGCAAGCAGCGCGCCTTCGGCGCCACGCTGATGCCGGGACTCGTGCGCAGCCACGAGCGCGCGCAGCGCATGAACGACTCGCCCTTCATGAAGGACATAAAGGCACAGATCGACAAGGCAGGCGTCGTCGTGCTCGCCGATGCCTGGCTCGCCGGCGCCATCGCCTCCAAGAAAGGCTGCATCCGCAAGCCCGATGACATTAAGGGCCTGAAGGTCCGCTCGGCCGGGCCGACGTTTGCTTCCATGTGGCAGGCGGCCGGCGCCTCGATCGTCTCGATCCCGTCCAACGAGGTGTACAACGCGTTGCAGACCGGTGTGGCGGATGCCACCGACACCAGCTCGGGGAGCTTCGTCTCCTTCCGCATCTACGAGCAGGTGAAGTGCCTGACCGCGCCAGGCGACAACGCGCTCTGGTTCATGTACGAGCCGGTGCTCATGTCGAAGAAGAGCTTCACTCGCCTCAACAAGAAGCAGCAGGAGGTGCTGCTGCAGGCCGGCAAGAAGTCGCAGCAATTCTTCGCCGACAAAGCGAAGGGCCTCGACGATGAGATGGTCAAGGTGTTCAAGGACCACAACGTGGAAGTCGTTACGCTAACGCCGCAGGAATACGACCTGTGGCTCAAGGTGGCGGAAAAAAGCTCCTACGCCGAGTTCTCGAAGGACGTGCCGAACGGCAAGAAGCTGATCGACGAAGCGCTAAGCGTCAAGTAACCCCTGGACGCCTACGTTCGCGTCGTTAGGCGGCTGTCGCAGCTCTGCGGCATCGTCGCCGCCACGCTGATCGCGCTCGGCGTGCTGGTGGTCTGCGAGATGGTGTTCGTGCGCTATGTGCTGAATCAGAACACCATCTGGCAGACCGACTTCGTCACTTGGAGCCTGGTCGCCGCCACGTTTGTGGGCAGCCCGTACCTCCTGCTCTCGCGCGGGCACGTGAACGTCGACGTGCTGCCGCAGTATCTCGGCTACCGCGCACGCTGGTGGCTCGCCCTCGCCTCCATCATGATGTCGCTCGCCTTTGCCGTGGTGCTCGCCGTTCTTACCTCGCGCCTGTGGCTTGAAGCGTGGGAGCAGCGCTGGGTGTCCGACACGATGTGGCGCGCGCGGCTGTGGATACCCTACAGCTCGATGCCGATCGGCCTTGGCATCCTGGTGCTGCAATACATCGCGGATCTGTATTCGCTGCTCGCCGGTCGCGAGCCGCCCTTCGGGATCAAAGCATGAGCCCGACGACGCAGGGCGCCATCGTGCTGATAGCAACGCTGATCGTGCTCCTTTCCGGGGCGCCGGTGGCCTTCGGCCTGGGCGCGCTGTCGATCGTCTTTCTGCTGCTCTTCCAAGGCTTCGATTCGATGCAGGTGGTCGCCGAGACGTTCTACGCTGGCCTCAACGACTTCACGCTCGTGTCGATACCGATGTTCGTCATGATGGGCGCGGCGATCGGCTCGTCACCGGCCGGCAAGGATCTCTACGAGGCGCTCGATCGCTGGCTCTATCGGCTTCCTGGGGGCCTCGCGCTGTCCAATATCGGCGCCTGCGCGGTGTTCGCCGCGCTCACCGGCTCTTCGCCCGCCTGCTGCGCGGCGATCGGCAAGATGGGCATCCCCGAGATGCGCAAGCGCGGCTACCCGGACGAGATCGCCACCGGTTCGATCTGCGCCGGCGGCACGCTCGGCATCCTGATACCGCCTTCCATCACCTTCATCCTTTACGGCATCGCCACCGAGACGTCGATCGGCCGGCTGTTCCTCGCCGGCGTCATGCCGGGGTTACTGCTCACCGGTCTCTTCATGCTGTGGACCATGTTCGCGCTGTGGCGCCGCGGCTTCCGCTCGCACGCCATCGATTTCCGCTATAGCTGGCGCGAGAAGTGGCAGTCGGTGCCGAAGGTCGCGCCGTTCATCGCCATCATCGTCGGCGTCATGTACGTACTTTACGGCGGCGTCGCCACGCCATCAGAGGCCGCGGGGGTTGGCGCGGCGCTGTGCGTAATTCTTGCAGTGCTGATCTATCGCATGTGGCAGCCGCGCGACTGGTGGCAGATCTTGCGCGACACGACCCGCGAGTCGCTGATGATTCTGATGATCATCGGCGCGGCGGTGCTCTTCGGCTACATGCTGACGTCGCTCTACCTGACGCAGACACTCGCTCAGGCCATCGCCGAAATGCACGTCAATCGCTGGGTGCTGATGGGGCTGATCAACCTGTTTCTGCTGGTATCGGGCTTTTTCATCCCGCCCGCGGCGATCATCCTGATGACCAGCCCGATCCTGTTGCCGATCATCAGGGCGGCCGGCTTCGATCCGGTGTGGTTCGGCGTCATCGTCACCATCAATATGGAGATCGGGCTTATCCACCCGCCGGTCGGTCTCAACATCTACATCGTCAATTCCATTGCCCCCGACGTGCCGCTGATGAAGGTCATCTGGGGCACGGTGCCTTACGTGCTCTGCATGTTCCTCGCGATCATCATCCTGTGCCTCTTTCCGGACATCGCGACTTGGCTGCCCGATACGCTAATGGGCCCCGTGCGCACCAAATAGCTTCACTCGCACGCGCTCCCAGCCGGCGGAGATGAGCGGCCAGAAGAGCAGGACCAGTGCCAGCGTCGTGATGGAGCCGACCAGCCCATTCGACCAGAAGACGCGCAGGTCGCCGCCGGCGCCGATCATCGACAGGCGGAAGGCATCCTCGGCGCGATTGCCGAGCACCAGCGCGAGCGTGAACGGGGCGAGCGGAATGCCGATCTTCTTGAACACGTAACCAACCGCGCCGAAGACCAGCATCAGCCAGACGTCGAACATCGCGTTCTGAATGGCATAGGCGCCGATCGCGCACGAGACCACGATCATCGGCGCGATGGCCGCGAACGGCACGCGCAGCACGGAAGCGAATATCGGCACCGTGCTTAGCACCAGGACGAGGCCGACGACGTTGCCGAGATACATCGACGCGATCAGTCCCCACACGAAGTTCTTGTGCTCGACGAACAGCAGTGGCCCGGGGTTGAGTCCCCACACCATCAGCCCGCCCAGCAGGATCGCCGCCGTGCCCGAGCCGGGGATGCCGAGCGCGAGCATCGGCAGCAGCGCGGAAGTTCCTGAAGCATGTGCCGCCGTCTCCGGAGCGAAGACGCCCTCGATCCGGCCTTTGCCGAAGGAGTCCTTGTCCTTGGAGAAGCGCTTGGCAAGGTTGTAGCCCATGAAGGAAGCGGCGATCGCACCGCCCGGGGTGATGCCGAGCCAGCAACCGATGGCGGAGGAGCGCAGCAGCGTCATCCAGTAGCGCGGCATCTCCTTCCACACCTTCAGCACCACCCGCAGGCTGATCGCCGCGGCATGGCCGCGCAGTGCCAGGCGCTCCTCCATCGTCAGCAGGATCTCGCTGATGCCGAAGAGGCCGATCACCGCGACAAGGAAGTTGATGCCGCGGAAAAGCTCGCTCCAGCCGAACGTCATGCGCAGCTGGCCGGATACGGTATCCATGCCGACCCCGGCGAGCAGCAGGCCGAGCGACATCGAGATCAGCGTCTTGTGCTTTTCCTCGCGCCCCAGGCCAACGAACGAGCAGAAGGTGAGCAGATAGACGGAGAAAAATTCAGGCGGGCCGAAGCGCAGCGCAAATGACGCGATGCCGGGCGCGAGAAAGGTGATGAGCAGCACCGCGACCAGCGAGCCGATGAACGAAGAGGTAAAGGCCGCGGTCAGCGCCTCTGCGGCCTTTCCCTGCTGGGCCATGGGATAGCCGTCGAAGGTGGTCGCCACCGACCAGGCTTCACCGGGGATGTTGAACAGGATCGAGGTAATCGCGCCGCCGAAAAGTGCGCCCCAGTAGATGCAGGACAGCATGACGATGGCCGAGGTCGGATCCATCGTGAAGGTGAGCGGCAGGAGGATCGCCACGCCGTTCGGCCCGCCCAGTCCGGGCAGCACGCCGACGAAGATGCCGAGCACCAGTCCCAACATCATCAGCGCCAGCGTTTTCCACGTGAGCAGGACGCCGAAGCCGTAGGCGAGGAGCTGGAATGCCTCCATCGGTGCGGGCTAGAAGCCGAACAGCGCTTCCAGCGGGCCCTTCGGCATGAGGACGTCGAAGGCGATTTCGAAGGTCATGAACATCGCCGCGGAGAAGACAAACGACGTGAGGAGCGACTTCCACCAGGCGATACGGCCAACGAACACCATGAAGCCGGCGATCAGCACGAAGCTGGCCAGGTACAGGCCGAGCCACTGCATGAGCACGCAAAAAGCCACCGTCGGTGCGAGCACCTGCAGCACGCGATGCAGCTGCTCGCGGCGCACGAACGGTTCACTCGCGGCGCGGCGGGCCATTATCTCTTTGACGATGCCGTAGACGCTCGCGCCCGCGAGGACCAGTGACAGATAGAACGGGAAATAGCCGGCCTGCGGGCCGGTCGCGTCCCACGACATGCCGGTGCGCCAGTTGTCGTACGCGAGCAGCGCCGCAAACGCGAGTAGGACCAGCGAAGTCGCGATGTCGATGGTGCGGCTGGTCGCGACGACCGGCGACGCCGGCTGCTGCTCCTCGGGCGCCGGCATCAGTGAGCGACGAAACCGGCCTCGGTCATCAGGCTCTTGTTGAGCGCGTCATC
>JAEKLK010000104.1 GCA_019509895.1 Betaproteobacteria bacterium
CGATGCCGGCGACGAGCGGCCCGAGCGCGCTGCCGAGTCCGCCGAGCATCACCACGACGAACACCACGCCGACCCAGGCGTAGATCTGCGAGGGCGCCAGGGTGTACGAGAGCGCGATGCAAAGGCCCGCGACGCCGGCGAGCGCCGCGCAGATTCCAGAAAGGAGGAGCGCCAGCGCCTTTGCGTTGACGCCGAACGCCTGCGCCATCGGTGCGTCCTCGGCGCTGGCGCGGATCGCCTTGCCGAAGTCGGTGTAGCGCAGCGCCGCCCACAGGCCGAGTGCGAGCGCAGACGCGAGGAGCAGCGTCAGAAGCTCCGGCAGCGGCACGTAAAGGCCGGCGACGCGCCAGCGCACGTCGACGTAGTGCGACTCGAGGCGCCGGAAATCAGCGCTCCAGATCCACTGGATGCCCGCCTCGATGATGACCGTGAGGCCGAAAGTGATGAGGAGCGAATTGAAGGCGCTCACGGCGAAGCGCGCGAACAGCCAATGCAGCGCCATGCCGAGCGCGAAAAATGCCGGCAGGATCACCGCCAGGGTCAGGAAAGGATCGAGGCCGGCACTCGCGAGCTGGTAAGTCAGGTAGGCGCCCAGCATCGCGAGCGCGAAATGCGCGAGGTTGATCTGCCCGAGGAGCCCCCACGCGAGGCTCAGCCCCAGGCCGAGCAGGCCGTAGAGCGCGCCGACGAAGATTCCCGAGAGCAGCGACTGGCCGAGGAGCCCGAGGCTCGGCACGGCCGTCGCTCAGGGCGCGAGTAGCTTGGCGCCGGGCGCCGCGAACTCCTTCGGCCAGATGACGAGCCATTTGCCGTCCTGCAGCTGCTTCACCTTGTACAGGCGCGCGCCGGGCATGTAGTTGGTGGGCGTCTCCCACGCGAGCCGCCCGATCATCGTATCGACCGGATTCTTCTTCAGCCACGCCGCGAGCGCCTTGTCGTCGATGCTCTTGGCGCCGTTGACCGCCGCCTCGATCGTCTGCCATGTGGCAAAGGAGCCGGCGGCCTGCAGCTCGACCTGGTTGTCCGGCAGACCGGCTTTGGCCGCCCGGTCGTTGTACAGCTTGACCAAAGCTGCGGAGACCGGATTATTGGTGAAAGGCGGATGCTGCTCGAAGGTGGTGAGCGCGAGCGCGTGCTGCGCGTTCGGCGACTTCGCCATCGGTCCGGGCGCCGGGAACATGTGGAAGTGGATCGCCGGCGTGTAGTCGATCTTCTTCAGTGCGTCGAGCAGTAGCAGCCCTTCGACGCCGATCGCGCCGATGAACACGAAATCCGCGTTCGCCTCCTTCACGCGGCTCGCGATCGGGCCGAAGTCGCGGTTGCCGAACTCCCACTCGAGCCAGGCAACCTCCTGCAGGCCATGCTTCTTCGCGACCTCGCGCGCGCCCACGGAGATGAAATTCACCGACGGGAATTTGCTCGTGACGATGGCGACGGTCTTCGGCGGCTTTGGCGCCTGCGCCACGGCATTGAATACCAGCTTGTAGCGCTGCGCGACGCCCACGGCGGCGACGATGTTGGCGGTCGCGTAAGGCCCGATCAGCAGGTCCACCTTGTCGACGGTGATGAGCTGCTCGTACAAAGTTCGCGCGAGGTCGGGCCTGGACTGGTCGTCCTTCAATACCCATTCCACCTTGCGGCCGAGCAGGCCGCCGCGCTTGTTCAGCTCTTCGACGTAGATCTCGCCCGCGACCTTGTGCACGGCACCCGTGGCCGACAGCGGGCCAGTGAGCGCGAGCGTGCTGCCGATGCGCACCGGCTGCTGCGCGAGCGAAGCAAAGGCAAAGCTGGCGAGCGCAAGCGCGCCCAGCACTTTCAGCAGTTTCATTCCCCCTCCTCCTAAGGTTGCAGTATGACTTTACCGGTGCCGGTGCGCGCATCGACCAGGCGATGCGCCGCCGGCGCCTCGGATAGCGGCAGTACTTTATCGATCAATACGCGGTAGCGGCCATCGGCGGCGGCTTGCAGGCCGAGCTCGACGTCGCTCGGCAGCACTTTGCCGGGGCTGCCGTAGACGCTGAGCTGCTTCAGATACAGGTTGCGGACGTCGAGCGGCACCGTGCCGCCGCCATGGGCGCCGGCCGTGACCAGGCGCCCCATGGGCGCGAGGCAGGCGAAGGCCTTCGGGAAGAGCTCCGGGTCGCTGATGTTCTCGAACACCACGTTGACGCCCTGCCCGCCGGTGATGCGATGCACCTCGGCGGCAAGGTCATGCTTGCGGTAGTTGACGCCGTGATCGGCACCGAGGCCGAGCGCCGCCTGCACCCGCGAGTCCGCGCCGGCAGCAGCGATCACCTTGGCGCCGAAATACTTCGCCACCTGGATGCCGGCGCTGCCGAGGCCGCCGGCCGCGCCCATGATCAGGATCCACTCGCCGCTTTTCAACTGCGCGGTGTCGCGCAGCAGGCTGAAGGCGGTCGGCGCATGGCGCGCGACCACCGTGGCGGTCGGGAAGTCGACGCCCTGCGGAATCGGACGCGTGAATGCGGCGGGCACCTTCACGTATTCGGCGTAGCCACCCCAGCCATGCAAGCCGATGATCGCGGGCGGCGAGGTGGGCGTCGGCGCCTTCAGGTACAGCAGGGTGACGACGCGATCGCCCGCCCTGCGCTCGGTCACATCCGGCGCCACCGCCTCCACCACGCCGGACGGATCGACGCCGAGCACGTGCGGCAGCTTTACCGGCGCAGGATATTTTCCCGAGCGCACGACGAGATCAAGCGTGCGGTTGACCGACACCGCCTTGACGCGGATCAGCACTTCGCCCGGGCCGGGCACCGGGGCCGGCACCTCCTCGAGGCGCATGACCTCGGGCGCGCCGAACTCCCGCACGACCATCGCCTTCACGGAATGGCGTGTGTGATGAACGATTGCGGCGGCGGGCTACCCCACTGCGAGACCAGGCCTTCCTCGGCCGAAAGCAGGTTTGGCGGCGTGCGCGCGTTGAGCACATCGGTGTCGGTCCAGTGCTCGTGCACGCGGCCCCACGGATCCTTCCAGTAATCGTAGATCTGGCTGCCGAGCAGGTGGCGGCCGATGCCCCAGACATGCTCGTACTTGTTCGCCTCGCGCAGGTACTCGTGGCCGAGCATCAGGTCGTCATAGCTCGGCACCTCGAACGAGAGATGGTTGAGCCCGGTGTTCGGCCCCTCGAAGCACAGGAACGTGTGGTGGTCGACGTAGGTGTCGCCGCGGTCGCAGCGGTTGAAGGAGGCGATGATGTTCTCCTTCGGGCCGGCGTACACCTCGTCCGAGGGAATGAAGCCGAGCATCTCGCGATACCACCGGGTCTTTTCCTTCGCGCCTTGGCACATGAGCACCGCGTGCGCGATGCGCTTGACCTGCGAAGGCCCGCGCGTGATGCGCATCAGCTGGCCGGCGCGGCGCAGCTTGTCGTAGCCCCAGTTGACGGTGTGCTTGCGCACGGCGAGCTCCTCGACGGCGCGCTGGCCGCAGATCACGTCGACCTGGTAGCCGAGCGGATCGGTGAGCCGCACGCGCTTGCCGCCGCCCGGCTCGTCGAGGTTCTCGATGCCCTTGGCGCCGGGCGCCTTGGCCAATTTCCTCAGGTCATCCTCGTTGTCGACGTGAAAGCCCAGGCCGAGGAACTTCGACGGCCCGAGATGCGTGACGTGGATGAACGGCGTCGGGTCGGTGCCGCGCATGTACAGACGGTCGCTGGTGCGCTCGGTGCGGACCATGCCGAAGCGACTCAAAAACTCCTCGGCCTCGTCCAGGCTCGGCGACTGCAGGCGGCCGAACGCGAGGTCGCTCACTTTGATGACGGGCATGCAACCCTCCTCGAATCCTGATGCGGCAATCATAATGCGGCTCGTGCGCGCGATCGTCGCCTTTTTCGCGGCCGTGCTGGCCGTATCCGTGGCGGCACAGGAGCCCTATCCCAGCCGCTCCATCCGGCTGGTAATCGACACTTCGCCCGGTGGCGTGACCGATCTCTTCGGCCGCGTGGTGGCCGACGCGCTGACGCCGCGCCTTGGCCAGACGGTGTACGTCGACAACAAGCCGGGCGCGTCGGGCAACGTCGCCGCCGATTTCCTGGTGCGCTCAGCGCCCGATGGCTACACCTTGATGATCGCCTCCGGCGGCGGACTGGTGGTGAAGCCGTTCCTCGAGCGCGGCCTGACGTTCGACGTGATGACCGATCTCGTGCCGGTATTCAACGTCGCCGAGGTCGCGCACATCCTGGTCGTGCCGGCCTCGGTGCCGGCGAAGAACGTGGCCGAGCTCGTCGCGCTCGCCAAGGCGCAGCCGGGCAAGATCAACTACGGCTCGGCGGGCATCGGCAGCCCGCCGCATCTTTCGCTCGAGCTCTTTGCCAGGATCGCCGGCGTGAAGCTGGTGCACGTGCCGTACAAGGGTGTGGGCGGCGCGATGCCGGATCTGCTCGCCGGGCGGGTGCAGATGATGTCGATGGCGATCGGCTCGGCCCGGCCGTATCTCAAGACCGGGCAGCTGCGGCCGCTCGCGGCCGGCGCGAAGCATCGCCTTGCCAACCTGCCCGACGTGCCGACCGCCGCAGAAGCGGGCGTCCCGGGCTGGGAGATGAGCGCCTGGTTCGGCATCTTTGCGCCGCGCGGCATATCGCCCGAGATCGTGCGCGCACTGAATGAAAAGCTGCAGGCAGTGGTGGAAGACCCTACGGTGCGGCAGCGCCTGTCCGACGCGGGCGCCGAGACGGTGGGCGGCTCGGCGGAATCTTTCGCCGAGCGCTATCGCGCCGACCACCGCATGTGGGGACAATTCATCCGCGAAACCGGCATCAGGACGGAGTAAGCATGGCGCACCTCAAAACCCGCTTCATCTCGCACGGCACTCTTGGTTCCAAGGATCTCGAGCGTACGCGCGAGTTCTACGAGCAATTCCTCGGCCTCGAGGTCGTGCGCACCAGCCCCGTGTCGCTGATGGTTCGTCTCGGCGGCCAGCACGTGTACGCCGTCGTGCTGACGAAGAATAAGGAGCGCATGCCGCGCTG
>JAEKLK010000197.1 GCA_019509895.1 Betaproteobacteria bacterium
GAAGGTGGCGGCCCGGTTCTGCAGTGAGATCCCGTCCACCACCACGCCCGAGCCAAAGCCCATGTAATTGGACTGGATGAACGACACCATCATCCCGGACGCATCGGCGGCGGTCAGATAGACCGTGCCGCCTTTGGGCGGCGAGCCAGCGCCGAATTCCTGCGCATGCTTCGGATCGATGAGGCGGGCGCGCGATTTCAGGTACTCGCGATCGAGCAGGTGCGGGGGCTTCACGTCCAGCATGTAATCGAGGTCGGCGACATAGCGCCAGGCGTCGGCGAAGGCGAGCTTGATCGCCTCGATCTGAAGGTGCACGCTGTCGGGACCATCGACCGGGTGCGAGCGCAGGTCGAAGTGCTCCAGCATGCCGAGCGCCATCAGCGCGACGATGCCCTGGCCGTTCGGCGGGATCTCGTGCAGCGTGTAGCCGCGATAGTCCATGGCGAGCGGCGTGACCCAGTCCGACTTATGCGCCGCGAGATCGCTCGCGTTCATCGCCCCGCCATTGGCACGCGCGTGCGCCTCGATCCGTTCGGCGAGCGCGCCGCGATAGAAGGCGTCACCGCGCGTTCGCATGATCTGCTGGAGCGCTTCGGCGTGCGCCGGCCAAGTGAAGCGCTCGCCCGGCGCGGGCGCGCGCCCGCCCGGCAGGAACGCGCCGGCGAATCCCGGCTGTTCCTTCAACTCCGGCACCTGCTTGGCCCATTGCCCGGCGATGGTCGGCGAGACGAGGAAACCTTCGCGCCCATAGCGGATGGCGCGCTCGAACAGACGCTCGAACGGCACTCTTCCGAACTTCCGGTGCAGCTCGACCCACGCGGAGATACAACCGGGCACGCTGACCGAATTCCAGCCGCGCGCGGGAACCGCTTTCTGGCCGCGGAAATACTCCCGTGTCCACGCGGCCGGCGAGCGGCCTGACGCGTTGAGCCCGTGCAGTTCCCGCCCATCCCAGACGATTGCATAGGCGTCCGAGCCGATGCCGTTCGACACTGGCTCGACCAGCGTCAGCGTAATGGCCGTGGCAAGGATGGCATCGACGGCGCTGCCGCCTTCGGCCAGCATCTGCAGTCCGGCCTGTGCCGCGAGCGGCTGCGAAGTGGCGACGGCGTTGGCCGCGAGCAGCGGCTTTCTCGGCCAGGCGTAGGGATTCGTCCAGTTGAACGTCATACCGCTCTTACCTCTCGCATATCGGTAAAGCCGCGCAGTACCTTGTTGATGCCGTCCTGCTTGAGCGTGCGCATGCCATTGGCGAGCGCCGCCGCGCTGATCTCGGAAACCGGCGCGCGCGTCTGGATGAGGCGCTTCACCGCAGCGTCGGCGACCATTAATTCGTAGATCGCAAGGCGGCCCTTGTAGCCGGTACGGTCGCAGTCCTTGCAGCCTTTGCCCTGGTAGAGGCTCGGCTTCTCCAGGCGCCAGCGATCGAGCACGGCCGCGGGCTCGAGGGCGGTGCCCTCGCAATATTCCGCGGCGAGCTCTTCCAGCTCCCGCGCGCTCGGCTCGCGCTTTACGCGGCACTGCATGCACAGGCGCCGCACCAGGCGCTGCGCCAGCACGCCGAGCAGCGCGTCGGCGAAGTTGAACGGATCCATTCCGAGGTCGAGAAGGCGCACTACGCTCTCGGGCGCGCTGTTGGTGTGCAGCGTCGAGAGCACCAGGTGGCCGGTGAGCGACGCTTCGATCACGATCTTGGTGGTCTCGGCATCGCGCATCTCGCCCACCATGATGAC
Organism: Betaproteobacteria bacterium; assembly: GCA_019509895.1. Taxonomy (GTDB): domain Bacteria; phylum Pseudomonadota; class Gammaproteobacteria; order Burkholderiales; family SG8-39; genus SCGC-AG-212-J23. The sequence goes on from JAEKLK010000197.1 coordinate 1,734, forward strand.
GTCCGGGTCGGCGCGCATGAAGCTCTTCATCGCCGCGGCGAAGCTCCAGCCGATCTTGGCGTTCATCTGCACCTGGCGCAGGCCCGCCTGCACGATCTCGATCGGATCCTCGGCGGTCCAGATCTTCACCTCCGAGGTGTTGAGGTGCGCGAGGAGCGAATGCAGCGTCGTCGTCTTGCCCGAGCCGGTCGGCCCGCACACCAGGAAAAGGCCGTGCGGGCGCGAGATCAGGCGTCTTAGGGTCGCCACCTCTTCGGGTTCGAAGCCGATCTCGTCGATCGGCTTCGGCGTCGCCGCGGCGAGCACGCGGATCACCACGTCCTCGAGGCCGTTGGAGGTGGGAATGGTCGTGATGCGCAATTCCACGTCGAGCGGCCCGTAGCGCCGGAAGCTGATCTTGCCCTCCTGGGGTTTGCGCCGCTCGGAGATGTCGAGCTGGCTCATCACCTTCAGCCGCGAGACGACGGCACTGCGAAAGCGCGCCGGGATCTCCAGGTAGTTGACCAGCGCGCCGTCCTTGCGCAAGCGCACGCGCACCATCCTGCCGGTGGGATTGACCTCGATGTGGATGTCTGAGGCCTTCTGCTCGAAGGCATCGAGGATCATCTTGTTCACCAGGCGCACGAGCGTGCTGTCGGTCGCCGGTGCCTGCGCCTCCTGCGAATCCTCGGCCGCGCTCTCACTCGACAGGCGCAGTGTCAGCTCGCTGATATCGATGTTCTCTTGCACCGGCCAGCGCGCCGTGATGTCGGCGTCCGCGGGCTGGCCGTAGGCGCTCTCGAGCGCCTGGCGAATGTCGCTGGCGCGCGCCACCACGGGGATCAGCTTGCTGCCGGCGACGAAGCGCACCTCCTCCAGCCGCTCGATGCGTATCGGATCGTCGATCGCGATCACCAGGCCGTTCTCCGCCTCGGCGAGCGGCACGACGCGATAGCGGTTCGCCATGGCGGCAGGAAGGCGCTTCAGCGCCTCGGGCGCCGGCCGGAACTTGCCAAGGTCGACCACCGGGATGCCGAGCTTTTTCGCCATCACGCTGTGCACGATCTCGATGTCGACCACGCCCGTGTCGGCGAGGATCTGGCCGAGCGGCACGCTGCGGTCGCGTGCCTCGATGGCGAGCGCCTCTTCCAGCTCCGCCTGCGTGAGGAAGCCAAGCTCGACCAGCGTCTCGCCGAGCTTTTGCGCCGGTTGCGCGCGCTGCGCCTTGAGCGCCGCCGCCAGCTGCTCGGGCGAGACGATCTGGTAGGCCGTCAGGTATTCACCGAGGCGCCGGGAGCGCAGCTGCTTCTGATGCTCGAGCGCCTCCGAGACGTTCTCGGCGGAGGCTGCCTGCTCCTCGATCAGCAGCTCGCCGATCGGCTTGCCGATGCGGCTCGCGCGCACGGCGTGTGACGGCAGGAACCAGCGCAGCACGCCCTTGCCAGAGTGCGGCACGAAAAGAAACAGCCCGCACATCGCCTGCACATGGCCGGCCGTCTCGCCTTCGAGCATGCTCGAGTCGGCCAGCGTCACCGAGAACGGCTGGCGATCGGATGGCGTCAGCAGGTTGACGCCGTCGGGTAGCGTATGCGCTTCGATACGTACGGGCTCGATCAGCTGCACCGTGAGCAGGCTCGAGAACGCGATCGTGACCGCGCTGTGGCCGTTCTCCGGCAGGAATTTGAGGATCTCGTGCTCGGGCAGGAAGGCTTGCACGAGGCCGGTTGCCTTGCCGCCGTCGGTAAAGGTGAGGAGCGCCGGCTCGCCCGCTTGCGGCGGCTCGCCCTGGTATTCGTAGTAGGGCGGCGGCGGCCAGATCAGGCGCGCGCTCGAGCGGCCATCGACTTCGCGCAGCGCGCGGATGATCTTGGCGGTGCGGTCGGGCCCGCTCATAAGGCGAGCGCCTCGAAGTCCAGCACCACGCGGCCGATGACGCGCCCGGCCTGCAGATCCTCGAGCGCTGCGTTCGCTTCGCTGCCGGGGCGCGTGCTCACCGGCAGCGGCTTGAGCTTGCCCTTCTTGGCGAGCGCCACCAGCTCCTTCAGCTCCTGCAGGTTGCCCACGTAGGAGCCGACGATGCCGATCGCGCGTTGCGCGATCGGCGGCAGCGGATGCACCAGCTCGCCGCCATGCAGGCCGACCAGCACATAGCGGCCGCCCTTGCGCAGCGCGGCGATGCCGAGCGCCGCGGTCGCCGGCGTGCCGACGAAGTCGATTACGCCCGCCATGCCGGCGAGCTTGGCGGCTGCGTCGGGCGCGCGCGTATCCACCGCTTCCTTGGCGCCCAGCCTGCGCGCGGTCTCCAGCTTCATCGCGTCGACATCGCAGGCGATGATGTTCTTCAGGCCCTTGGCGCGCAGCACGGCGACACCGGCGAGGCCGACTCCGCCGCAGCCGATGATGGCGACCCGGTCTTCGCGCGCGAGCGGCGGCAGCTTCGCCGAGGCGCTGTACGCAGTCAGGCCCGAGCATGCGAGCGTGGAGGCGAAAGCGTCGTCGATGCCGCCGGCGTCCAGCAGGTACTTGGCGTCCGGGACCAGGATGTGCGTGGCGTAGGCGCCGTTGCGATTCACGCCGATAATGCGGCTGCCCGAGACGCAATAGTTGTCCTGTCCCGCCTTGCAGACGGCGCACTTGCCGCAGCCGATCCAGGGGAAGACCAGCCGCTTTTGCCCGCGCTTGACACCGCGCGCACGCGGCCCGAGCGCTTCCACCACACCCAGTGGTTCGTGTCCGAGCGTGAATGGCGGCACGCAGCCGCGCTCCTTGACATAGAACCGCTTGCCGCCGCCGAGATCGAAGTAGCCCTCCCAGATGTGCAGGTCGGAATGGCACACACCCGAGCGCGTGATGCGCACCAGCACCTCGCTGCCTTGCGGCTTCGGCGTCTCGGTGAGCACGCGCTGCAGCGGCCGGCCGTGCTCGACGATCTGATAGCTGATCATGCCTTGGCAGCCTCGTTCAGAGCTTGATCAATATCCCAAAGGATATCGTCCAACGTCTCGATGCCCACAGAGACGCGGATCATGTCGGGCGTCACCCCGGCCTTGGCGAGGTCGGCTTCCTCGAGCTGGCGATGGGTGGTCGATGCCGGATGGATCACCAGCGTCTTCGCATCACCGATGTTCGCGAGATGGCTCATGAACTGTGCCGCCTCGATGAAGCGCTCGCCCGCCTTGGCTCCGCCCTTGACGCCGAAGTTGAGCAGGCCGGAGGCGCCGCCGGGCAGGTATTTCTTCGCGAGCGCGTGATATTTGTTGTCCGGGAGCCCGGGGTAATTGACCCACGCGACCCGCGGATGCCGGCGCAGGAACTGGGCGACGCCGAGCGCGTTCTCGCAGTGTCGGTCCATGCGCACATGCAGCGACTCCAGGCCCTGCAGCAGCAGCCAGGCGTTCATCGGCGAGAGCGCGGGGCCGAAGGTGCGCATGATCTCCATGCGCGCCTTCATGGTGTAGCCGAAGTCGCCGAACGTCTCGTGGAAGATGACGCCGTGGTAGCCGGCCGAGGGCGACGTGAACTCCGGAAACTTGCCGTTGCCCCAGTTGAACTTGCCGGACTCGACGATCACGCCGCCCATGGTGGTGCCGTGGCCGCCGATGTACTTCGTCGCGGAATGCACGACGATATCCGCGCCGTGCTCGATCGGCCGGCAGAGATACGGCGAAGGCACCGTGTTATCGAGGATCAGGGGAATCTCGGCCTCGTGCGCGATACGCGCCAGCGCCTCGATGTCGACGATGTTGATGAGCGGGTTGCCGAGCGTCTCGGCGTACAGAAGCTTGGTGTTCTTGCGCAGTGCGCGGCGGAAATTCTCGGGCTCGTCGGGCGCGACGAACGTCGTCTCGATCCCCAGTTTCTTGAGGTTGACGTTGAGCAGCGTGTGCGTCCCGCCGTACAACGTGGAGGCGGAGACGATGTGATCGCCCGCCGTGCACAGCGTCAGGATGGCGGTGACCTCGGCCGCCTGGCCGGTGGCGCAGGCGAGGCCGGAGCGGCCGCCTTCGAGCGCCGCCATGCGCTCCTCGAACACCGCCACCGTGGGATTGGAGATTCGGCTGTAGACGTTGCCGAAGGTCTGCAGGTTGAAGAGGCTCGCCGCGTGCTCGGCGGAATCGAACACGAACGAAGTGGTCTGGTAGATCGGCGCGGCGCGCGCCCCCGTCGCCGCATCGGGAATCTGTCCGGCATGCAAGCACAGGGTTTCAAAGCCGAATTTGCGGTCTGCCATGGGTCGTGCTCAGCTCAAGTCGTAAGGATAGCGGCACGCGACCCCGCGTGTTTCGCCGAGCGGCGGCTCCGGTAATTCGCCCGCGCTAGCGCGCGGCGCTGGGATCGCCGCTGGCGGCGACGTCTTCGCGTTGCGTGCTGGTCGCCCGCCGGTATTCGGAGGGCGGCACGCCAACCTGGTTCAGGAAGAAGCGTGTGAAGTTGCTCTGGGCGGAGAAGCCGAGCTCCGCGGCTACCTCGGCGATCTTGCCGCGGCCTGACGACAGGCGCGAGATCGCCGTCTCGACGCACAGCATGTCGAGATAGGCGCGCGGCGAGAAGCCGGTGCAGACGTGGAAAAGGTCGTAGAAGCGCGAGCGCGACAGCTCCACCTGGCTCGCGAGCTGGTCCATGTTCAGCTCTTTGTTCGGGTGCGCGCGCATCAGCGCGAGCGCGCGGCGGATGCGTGTGTCCTCGAAGCGCGATCCGCTCCAGAGGCGCGCGGCGCTGCGGCGACGGGCGAAGTACGTCTCGATGATCGAAAGCAGGAGCTCCTGCAGCATGAACTCCAGGCGCTCGGGCGACAGGAACCGGTCGTTCAGGACCTCAACGGCGAGCGCGTCCGCAAGCTGGCGGATGCGCGGGGTGATCGTTTCGTTCGGCTGCAGGAACGGCTGCCCCTGTGCCGGCTCGAATACCGCTGGGAAGGAAGAGCGGAGCCACTCGCGCGCCGCATGCAGCGCCAGCACGCGCGTCGGCCCGCCGCTTTCATGCGCTTCACCGGGATTCAGGAACAGGACGAGGTCGTAGCGGCTTTGGAGAACGATGACCGGATCATCCTGCGCTTCCAGCCGGTCCCCGGCCGCCAGCTCGGCCAGCACCAGCCGGCCAAACCGCCCCTCGCTTAGCCTCAAGGTCCTCCCCATGGCGCGAGAATACTCCTATCGCGGCCTCAATAGGCGAGCCAGCGGGGTCGTTTGGCCGAAATGACGCGCGTGTTCACGCCGACCCAGTTCAGGCCGCCGAAGAGCCGCCCGTGCTCGATCTTGACGCACCGATCCATGACCGTCTCCAGCCCGGCGGCCTGCGCCTTGGCGGCCGCTGCCTCGTTCCTCACGCCGAGCTGCTGCCACAGGACCCGGGCGCCAATCGCGATGGCGTCCTCGGCGATCGGCATCACGTCCGCCGTCTTGCGGAAAACATCGACGAGATCCACCTTCTCCGGGATATCGCGCAGCGATCGATAGCACTTTTCGCCCAGGATCTCCGGGTACTTCGGATTCACCGGGATCACCCGGTAGCCGTGCTCCTGCATGTATTTCGCGGCGAAGTAGCTCGGCCGGTACCAATCGGCCGAGAGGCCGACCACCGCGATGACGCGCGACTCGCGCAGGATGCGCCGCAGCGTGTTGATGTCGTCCATGGTGCAGTCACTATAATCGAAGCCCGTCCTCCCGCCTCGGTCCCCCCATGTTCGTCGAAGAGCGCATGTACACGCTGAAGATCGGCGCCGTTCCGGAATATCTGCGCCACTACCAGAACGATGGCATGAAGGTGCAGCTCAAGCACCTGCCGCACATGGTGGGCTACTACTTCACCGAAGTCGGCGGTCTCAACATGATCGTGCACATGTGGGCCTACGAGAGCCTCGACCAGCGCGATCGCTGCCGCGCCGCCATGTCGGCCGACCCGGACTGGCAGGCCTACCTGACGAAGATCCGGCCGCTGATGGAGCGCCAGGAGACGCGCATCATGAAATGCGCGCCGTTCTTCGTCGAGCGTCTCAACAAGATGCTCGCGGCGGTGAAGTAAGGCATGAGCGTCCATCCGCAAGTGCAGATGCTGCTCGAGCGCGTCGCGCGCTCGCCGCTGCCGCCCTATCACACGGTTTCGCCGTTCGTCGCGCGGCGTATCTACCGCGATACGCGCGCAGCACTGGCCCCTGGGAGACCGGACGTCGCCGAGGTGCGGCTGCTCGCATTCCCTAATTACGCGCTGCGCGTCTATCGTCCGGTCGGGGGCGAGGTGCTGCCGGCGCTCGTCTATTTCCATGGCGGCGGCTGGACCATCGGCGATCTGGACACGCACGACGTGCTTTGCCGGCAGCTTGCGCTCGGCGCGCGCTGCGCGGTCTTTTCCGTGGACTACCGCCTCGCGCCCGAGCATCCGTTTCCGGCCGCGGTGGAAGACTGCTTCGCCGCGACGCGCTATGTCGCCGAGCACGCGGCCGAGCTCAAAGTGCGCGGCATTGCGGTTGGCGGCGACAGCGCCGGCGGCAACCTGGCGGCGGTGGTCAGTCTGCTCGCACGCGACGCGGGCGCGCCGGCCATTGCGTTTCAGCTGCTGGTCTATCCCGCGACCGACCAGCGCTGTGCGAGCGCTTCGCATGAGCGCAACGGCCAGGGCTATCTTCTGACGCGCGACGCGATCCACTATTTCCGCCGCAACTATCTGCCGAACGAGCGCGACTGGAGCGACTGGCGCGCCTCGCCGCTGCTCGCGAAGAGCCATGCCGATCTTCCGCCGGCGCTATTGATTACCGCGGGCTACGATCCACTCGTCGACGAAGGACGCGCTTATGCCGACAAGCTGCGCGCGGCGGGCGTCGCAGTCGAATACCGCGATTACGCCGACATGGTGCACGGCTTCCTGCTCTTTGGTGGCGTGCTCGACACGGCGAATGCCGCGGTGGCCGACTCTTGCGCGGCGCTACGCCGCGCATTCGAAAAGGTGCTTGCATGAAATCCGATCTCAAGACCCGCCACGGCGGCCGCATTCTCGCCGACGCGCTTGCCGCACAAGGTGTACGCATGGCCTTCGGCGTGCCGGGCGAAAGCTATCTGCCGGTGCTCGACGGGCTGCACGACCTGCGCGAACAGCTCAGGTTCATCGTCTGCCGGCAGGAAGGCGGCGCCTCGTACATGGCGGAGGCGTACGGCAAGCTGACGGGCGAGCCGGGCGTGCTCTTCGTGACGCGCGGTCCGGGGGCGACCAACGGCGCGATCGGCGTGCATACCGGTCTGCAGGACTCGACGCCGATGGTGGTGTTCATCGGCCAGGTCCCAAACGAGTTCGCGGAGCGCGAGGCGTTCCAGGAGATCGACTACCGGCGTATGTACGGCCCGATGGCGAAGTGGGTCGGGCAGATCGATCGCGTCGAGCGCATTCCCGAGTACGTGAGCCACGCCTTTCATACGGCGGTGGCCGGCCGGCCGGGACCGGTCGTGCTCGCGCTTCCCGAGGACACGCTCTTCGGCGAGGCGGCGGTGGCGGACGTGCCGAAGCACCATGTCGTGCGACCGGCGCCGGCGGGCGCGGAGGTCGAGCGCCTCAGCGAGCTGCTCGACGGCGCGCAGCGCCCGTTCGTGCTGCTGGGCGGCGGCGGCTGGGACCGCGACACCTGCCGGCGCCTGCAGCGCTGGATCGAGGCGAACGGCCTCCCGGCCGGCACGGCGTTCCGCTGCCAGGATCTCTTCGACAACCGCAGCGACCATTACGTCGCCGACGTTGGCATCGGCATCAATCCGAAGATTGCGGACTGCATCAGGAACGCCGACGTGCTGCTCGTCATCGGCGCGCGCCTGGGCGAGATGACCACCAGCGCTTACTCACTGCTCGAAGCGCCGGTGCCAAAGCAGACCCTGATTCACGTGCATGCGGGCGCCGAGGAGCTCGGCCGCGTCTATCGCCCCGCGCTCGCCATCAATTCCGGCTACGCGCAGTTCGTGCAGGCGCTCGAGCGCCTGTCATTTGCAAAGCCGGCCTGGCGTGCCGACACGCAGGCGCTGCGGCAAAGCTATCTCGAGTGGACCACGCCGCGCGCCATGCCGGGCGAGCTGCAGTACGGCGAGGTGATCAAATGGCTGTCCGATCGGCTGCCGGAAGACACGATTGTCGCGGGCGGCGCCGGCAACTTCGCCGGCTGGCTGCACCGCCACTTCCGCTACAAGGGGTTTCGCACGCAGCTCGGCTCGACCAACGGCTCGATGGGCTACGGCTTGCCCTCCGCCATCGCCGCAAAGCTCGCCGAGCCGAAGCGACCCGTGCTCGCCGTGTGCGGCGACGGCGACTTCCTGATGACCGGGCAGGAGCTCGCCACCGCCGTCCAGTACGGTGCGCACTTCGTCGGGCTGATCGTCAACAACGGCCTCTACGGCACGATCCGCATGCACCAGGAGCGCGAATATCCGGGCCGCGTCTACGGTACCGAGCTGCGCAATCCGGACTTCGCCTCTTATGCGCGGGCCTTTGGCGCGCACGGCGAGACGGTCGCGCGCACGGCCGATTTTGCGCCCGCGTTCGAGCGCGCCTGGAATGCCGGCAAGCCGGCGCTGATCGAGCTGCGCATCGATCCGGATGCGATCACGCCTGCGACCACGCTCTCCGCCATCCGCGCGAAGGCGCTTACGTCAAAGCGATGAAGTCGGGGTCGTCCTGGTGCGCGCGCTCGAAGCGCAGGAAGTCGTAGTAGCCGCAGCGCGGGCTGTCCGGATAGTCGCGGCACACGCCGGGGCGTGACTCGTATACGGTGCAGCGGCGCGTCTTGCGGTCGAGGAACATGCACACGGTGTCGAACACCGTGTCCTTCTGGTGGCGCAGGAGCCGTACCTTCTCCTTTGCGTCGACCTTGGTGAAGCGCTCCTCCGCCTCGCGATAACCGAGCTCGAAGCGCTTCGCCAGCCGCTCTATGTCGCGAGGCGTGACCTCGATTTCCGGATAGCTACAGCAGTACGCCGGACACTTGGCGCACGAGTAGCGCGCGCGCACCACCGGAATCGGAAAAGGCTTCTTCATTGTTGGTTCGCCGCTGACGCGAAGCGGCGAATTCTACGCGAGCGTGAAGAAATACGGCATGCGAAACGCTGTAGGAGAAATCGCGACCCTTTAACCCTTTTCGCACGCGCCTTCGTTTAAGTCGACAGTGCATGCCAAAAGGAGCCAACAATGAAAGCGGGCGCACTTGCCGTACTGCTGTTGTCTTTGTTGCTGCCGTTCGTGGCGCGAGCGCATGGCGGCCTGCTCGACCTTTCCGTTTACGACCGCACCGAAGGGCGGCGTCTGCCGGTCTATTGGCACCAGGGACGCGCCTATGTGGTCGGCAAGCCGGGGAACGAATACCAGGTCGTGCTGCGTAACCGCCTGCGCGAGGAGGCGCTTGCCGTCGTGTCGGTCGATGGCGTGAATGTCGTCACCGGCGAAACCGCCGAACCGCGGCAAGCCGGATATGTGCTGAGCGCCGGGGGCTCATACGACATCCTCGGTTGGCGCAAGAGCCTCGCGCAGACGGCCGCCTTTTATTTCACCGCGCTTCCCGACTCGTATGCGGCGCGCACCGGGCGCCCGGAGAACGTCGGCGTGATCGGTATCGCCGTTTTTCGCAAGAAGCGCGAGCCGCAGCAGATCGCGCCATCGGTGCCGCCCCTGCGCCGCGAGCGCAGCGACGCAGGTCCCGCGGCGCAGGACGCACGCCTCGGCACCGGGCATGGACGGCGCGAGGACTCGCCCGTCCGGCAGGTGGCCTTCGAGCGCGCCACGACGCAGCCGGCCGAGACCGTTACGCTCTATTACGACAGCGAGCGAAACCTCGTGGCGCAGGGCGTCATCCGTCGGTCGCAACCGCCGGTTGCGCCAGGGCCGCAGCCCTTTCCGGGAGCCGTTTCCACATTTGCGCCCGATCCGCCCGGATAATCGCGCGGCATGCAGGCCGCGGATGAAGAGCTGATGCTCGCTTACCGGGCCGGTGATGCCGCGGCCTTCGAGACCCTCTACCGGCGCCATCGCGCGCCGCTTTACCGCTTCGTGCTGCGCAGCGTGAAAAGCCGTGGGCTCGGCGAAGAGCTCTTCCAGGAGATCTGGATGCGCGTGATCGAGGCACGCGAGCGCTATGCGCCACAGGCGAAGTTCACCACCTGGCTTTATACGATCGCGCACAACCATCTCGTGGACCACTGGCGAAAGCGCGGCCTGACGCTCGTCACGCTGGAAGCCGACGAAGAGCACGCCGGCGGCGCGCCCGATCCGGCCGACCAGGCGCAGGCGCGCGAGAGTTTGGCGCGCTTCGCGGCCGCGCTCGCGGCGCTGCCGCCGCTGCAGCGCGAGGCATTCCTCTTGCACGAGGAAGGGGGATTGAGCATCGCCGAGATAGCTGCGGCGACCGGCAGCAACGCGGAAGCCGCCAAGAGCCGGCTACGCTACGCGATGGCGAAGCTGAAGGCGGCAATCGAGCATGACTGAACCTCAGGACCCGCAACTCTCGCAGCACTACCGCGATCTCGAGCCGCTCGAGCCGCCGGGCGAACTCGACCGGGCCATCCTGGCGGCCGGCCGGCGGGTGTCGCCGCGGCGTCGGCGCTGGTATTACTCGCTCGCTGCCGCGGCGGTGCTGGTCTTCGCCGTGGCGCTCACCTTGCAAATCGAGCGCCAGCGTCCTGATTCCGAATCGGCGTCTCAGGACGGGGCCGCGCGGCTCAGGCTGTCGCGCGAGCTGCGCGGCGAGATCAAGCCGGCCGACCCGCGCGCAGAATCAAAACCAGCCAAGGTGGCGCCGCCCGCTGTGGCAGACGCCGCGACTTCGGCGTCGCCGCCGGATTCACGCATGGCGTCCGCCCGGCCGACCCGCCGCGCGGACGCGGTGA
>JAEKLK010000198.1 GCA_019509895.1 Betaproteobacteria bacterium
CTGAAAAAGCAGGCTGACCGACGAAAATGCGGCCGGAAGGTGGGCGAGCGAATAGGCGATCAGTCACTGCCCGGCACAGTGTGAAATCCAGGCGAGCGCAACGAGCGTCAGCCAGCCGCGGGCGCTTTGCGGCAGGAAGGCCTCGCCGGAGGCGAGGGCGACTGGCAGGAGCAATAGCGCGGTCACCGTGGTAGTGATCGCCATCAACTCGAGCGTCTGCGCGCCACGATCGCGCAGCGCCTTCACCACGAGAATGTACCCGGCGTAGAAGACCGCGGTAACCACGCCGAGCGCGTCGCCCAGGAGCGCGCTGGCAGAAAACGCCAGGCTCGTGCGCACGAGCAGCGCTACGCCGGCGAGAGCGGCGGCAAGGCCGACGAGGAATGTGGCGCTCGGACGCTCGCGCCAGAAGAGCCACATCGCCGCGGTGACGAAGATCGACGCCAGATTCGCAAGCAGCGTCGAATTGGCGACCGACGTATAGCGAATCGACCAGTGCCAGAAGCCGAGGTCGCCCGCGAAGGCGAAGCCTGCGGCGAGCAGGAGCGGCCAGCCTGTGCGCGGCGCGCCGGGCTTCGCGCCGAGGCGCGCGAGCGGCCACAGGAGCGGCGCCGCCAGTGCCACGCGCCAGAAGGCGCTCGCGCTCGGGCCGACGTCGGTCAGCCGCACGAAGATCGGCGAGAGCGCGATAAAGGTCGCGCCGGCGAACAACGCAGCAAGGGCGGGCCGCATGGCCCGGCGATGGTACTCGGGAGGCTACTTCAGGTCGTTCCAGCGCTTGAGCGCCGCTTCGTAGCGCTTGCGCGCGAGCTCCACTTCCTGCTCGAGAATCGCCTGCCGTGCAAAGTAGTTTTCGTTGGGCCTGCTGCCGCCGGCGGCGCTGCCGGTGCGCTCGCCGGGCAGCGACTCGATGCCCTGATCGCGCCGCGCCATCACCTGCTGGAGCGCGGTGTAGGAGGCGCGCACTTCGTCGTACGCCTGGTCGAGCTGGCTGCTGCGATTTTGCGCGCCAGGATTTTGCGCGCTCAGGCTCCCACAGAAGGCAAGCAAGAGGGCGAGGACGAGCCGATTCATGGAGGGCTTTCCGGTAGAATTTTTTGACATGGCACGGCCGCGTTTCGTTCACCTGAGGATGCACAGCGAGTACTCGGTGAGCGATGGCATAGTCCGGATCGAGGAGGCCGCGAAGCGCGCTGCGGCCGACGGCATGCCGGCCCTCGCGCTCACCGATGCCGGAAACCTTTTCGGCATGGTGAAGTTCTACGGCGCGGCGCGCGCCGCCGGCGTGAAGCCGATCATCGGCGCCGATTGCTGGATCGAAAGCGAGGCGGAGCGCGACAAGCCCTCGCGCCTGCTGCTCCTTTGCTCCTCGCGCGAGGGCTATCGCCGGCTTTGCGAGCTGCTGTCGCGCGCGTGGCTTGCCAACCAGCAGCGCGCTCGTGCCCTGATTGCGCGCGCCTGGCTCGAGGAGCGCAGCGACGGCCTGATCGCGCTCTCCGGCTTTCTCGGCGGCGACCTGGCCGCGCCGCTCCTTTCGGATCATGCCGAGTCCGCCGAACGGATCGCGCGCCGCTGGGCCGAGCTCTTCCCCGGACGCTACTACATCGAAGTGCAGCGCGCCGGACAGCCGAACGGCGAGGCGCTCCTCGCGCGCTCGATCGCGCTCGCCGGCCGACTCGGCCTGCCCGCGGTGGCAACGCACCCGGTGCAATTTCTGGAGCCGGAGGATTTCAAGGCCCATGAAGCCCGGGTCTGCATCTCCCAGGGCCTGCTGCTCGGCGATCAACGCCGGCCGCGCTTGTTCACCAGCGAGCAGTACTTCAAGTCGCCGGAGGAGATGGGCCAGCTTTTCGCCGATGCGCCGCAGCTACTCGAGAACTCGGTCGAGATCGCGCGGCGCTGCAACCTGGAAATCGAGCTGGGCAAGACGCGCCTGCCGGCGTTTCCGACGCCCGCCGGCGTGCCGCTCGAGGAGCACCTGCGTGCCGAGGCGGGTGCCGGGCTCGCGCGGCGCTTCGAGCAGCTCGGCATAGAGGCGGGTGAGCGCGAGCGCTACGGCGCGCGCCTCGAATTCGAGCTCGGCACCATCGTGCAGATGGGCTTTGCCGGCTACTTCCTGATCGTCGCCGATTTCATCAACTGGGCAAAAAAGAACGGCGTGCCGGTGGGACCGGGGAGAGGGTCGGGCGCCGGCTCGCTCACCGCGTATGCGCTCGGCATCACCGATCTCGATCCGCTGCGCTACGACCTGCTTTTCGAGCGCTTCCTCAATCCCGAGCGTGTCTCGATGCCGGACTTCGACATTGATTTCTGCCAGGACGGGCGCGACCGCGTCATCGACTACGTGCGCCGCAAGTACGGCGAGGAGAGCGTCTCGCAGATCGCCACTTTCGGCACCATGGCGGCGCGCGCGGTGGTGCGCGACGTAGGCCGTGTGCTCGATCTCGGCTACAACTTCTGCGACCAGATCGCAAAGCTGATCCCGTTCCAGCCGGGGAAGCTGGTTACGCTCGCCGACGCGCGGGAAATGGAGCCCTTGCTCGCCGAGCGGGAAAAGAACGAGGACGAGGTGCGCGAGCTCCTCGAGCTCGGCGAGAAGCTCGAAGGCATGGTGCGCAACGTCGGCATGCATGCGGGCGGCGTGCTGATCTCGCCCGGCCGCTTGACCGACTTCTGCCCGCTGTACGCTGCCGAAGGCACGCAGCACGCCATCTCGCAGCTCGACAAGGACGACGTCGAGGCGATCGGTCTGGTCAAGTTCGATTTCCTGGGTCTCACGACGCTCACGGTCCTGGACTGGGCGGAGCGCTCGGTGCGCGCTATGGGCGCGCCGGACTTCTCGCTTGCGCAACTACCGCTCGACGATGCGGCGACCTATGCGCTTCTGTCGGCCGGCAATACCACCGCCGTGTTCCAGCTGGAATCGCGCGGCATGCGCGACTTGATCCGGCGCGCGCGACCCGACCGCTTCGAGGACGTGATCGCGCTGGTCGCGCTCTACCGTCCGGGGCCGATGGACCTGATTCCCGACTTCATCGCCCGCAAGCATGGTGAGCAGCGCGTCGACTATCTCGATGCGCGCCTGCAGCCGATCCTCGGGCCGACCTACGGCATCATGGTGTACCAGGAGCAGGTGATGCAGATCGCGCAGGTGATCGGCGGCTATACGCTCGGCGGCGCCGACCTGCTGCGCCGCGCGATGGGCAAGAAGAAGCCCGAGGAGATGGCGCAGCAGCGCGACATCTTCATCGCCGGCGCGGAGAAGAACGGCCTCAGCCGCGCCAAGGCGACCCAGCTCTTCGACCTGATGGAGAAGTTCGCCGGCTACGGCTTCAACAAGTCGCACGCTGCAGCGTACGCGCTCCTCGCCTACCAGACCGCGTACATGAAGGCGCATCACCGCGCCGCATTCCTCGCCGCCAACCTTTCCGCGGTCATGGACGACACCGATAAGGTCCGTCAGTTCTACGAGGACGGGCTCGCGAACGGGCTCACCATCCTGCCGCCCGATATCAACGCCTCGGCCTACCGTTTCGTGCCGGTCGACGCCGAGCGCGTCCGCTATGGCCTCGGCGCCGTGCGCGGCACCGGGCAGGCGGCGATCGAGGCGATCGTGCAGGCGCGGGATGCCGGAGCGTTTCTCGACCTGTTCGATTTCTGCCACCGCGTCGACAAGCGCATGGTCAATCGCCGCGTGGTCGAATCGCTGGTGCGCGCGGGCGCCTTCGATACGCTCGACGCTCACCGGGCGCGGCTTCTGGCCTCGGTCGGCCGGGCGCTCGAAGCGGCCGAGCAGGCCGAACGCGCCGCCAGCCAGTCGAGCCTGTTCGCCGAGGCGGAAGTGCCTCGCGGCGGCCGCGATGCCTACGTCGAGGTCGAAGCGTGGGACCTGCGGCAGCGCCTGCTCGAAGAGAAGAGCGCGCTCGGCTTTTCCATCTCCGGCCACCTCTTCTCCATCTACGAGCGCGAGCTCGCGGGCTTTGCGCGCACTGCCCTTGCCAAGCTGGTACCGGGCGAGCGCGTATGGATGGCCGGCGTGGTGACCGCGGCGCGCGTGCAGATGACACGGCGCGGGCGCATGATGGTGGTGACGCTCGACGACGCGACCGCGCAGGTCGAGATGACCGTTTTCAGCGAGCTCTTCGACCGCGCGCGCGACAAGATCAAGGAAGACGCACTGCTGGTCGTTGCCGGCAAGGTGCAGCGCGACGAGTTCTCGGGCGGCTTGCGCGTCAGCGCCGACGAAATCCTGGACCTCGAGATGGTGCGCAATCGTTTTGCGGCGCGCCTGCGCATTGCCATGAACGGGCAGGCGGATGCGCGGCGCCTGCAGCAGGTGCTTGCCCCGTACCGGGCCTCCGGCGACGCCGCCTGCCAGGTGGTCGTCGCCTATCGCAATTCGAGCGCCGCGTGTGACGTCGCCCTCGGCGAGTCCTGGCGCGTGCGCCCCGACAGCCAGCTCATTGCCGAACTCGGCGCTTGGCTCGCGCCGGAGAACGTGCAGCTCATCTATAGCGCCCTCTTGGGCTAGCTCGCCCAGCGCACCGCGCACGGTTCGCTCGTCATGACGCTTCGCTGGTGCAGATACCAGGCATTGGCGAGGCGCTCGTTGGGGTCGAAGCGCCGTTTGTGCGCAAGAAAGTCGGCCATCTCGGGATAGCAGGCGCGCGTCTGCTCGCGGGTCGCCTCCACCGTCGTGGCGATCTGGAAGCTGCCACCCGCGCCGATCGCCGCGCCAATCAGCTCGCCGCGCAATTGCCTCGAGCGCACACAACTGCCGAGCGCCGCGGTGCGCGCGAAGCCGAGTCTCACTTCGAGATAATCGCGGCGCGCCCAGCGGAGGAACGTATCGCTTTCGGCTGCGGTTTCGCGCACCACCACACTGCAGAGCGGCATGCGCCAGTCACTGCAGCGCGTCTCGGCTTCCTTCATGAAGGGCTCGAGCGCTTTAGCCGATAGCAGCAGCTCGAGCGGGCGCTCGAGCGCAGTTGGGTGCGCTTTCACCGTCAGCTCCTGTGGGTTCCTGGCGCGCTCCACGGCGCGCGCCAGTGATTCGATGCGCAGCGTGACGCTATAGAGCGTGCCGAAAAGATCCTGCCCGCCGATGGCCAGCGCGAAGAGCTCGGTCTCGCGCTCGCGGCTGACGCGGCGCAACTCGCCCTCCGGCGTGACGAGGGCGAGGGAGGCGACGTGCGCCACCGCCGGTCTGCCGTCGGGCCCGGCGGCGTTGCGCGCGAGGCTCTGGCCGACCGTCGGCATCGTGGTGCGCACCTGGGCGCGGGCATCGCCGGGGCGCAGTGCCGCGGCGATCGCGTGCCAGGGCGTCGCGGCCTGTACCTCGACGAGTCCCTGGCGTTCGTCCACCCGCAAAATACGGTTGAGCGCGCGCAAGTCGATCGCTTCTCCGTTGCGCACTGCCTCGCACAGCTCCAGCGCGGAAATCGGTTTGCTCGTGGCCATCGCACTCCTCCTCGTAAAGCGCGACGCCACGCTGCGCCGCCGCGCGAGGCATGGCAAGGCTGCCGTGCGGGGTATCGAAATCTGATACCGTCGGGTGGCATGGCGCTGAAGCAGCGGCTGATCGAAGCACTGAAGGTATGCCTGCGCGCCCGCGGCCTTACTTACGCGGCGCTCGCTCGCAAGCTGGAAGTTTCGGAGCCGACGGTGAAGCGCATGCTCTCGCGCGGCAACTTCACGCTGGAGCGCATGGAGCGGGTCCTCGAGGTGCTCGAAGTGGATTTGCAGGAGCTCGCGCGGCTTGCGCGCGAAGGCTCACAGGCGCCGGCGGAACTGACGCACGAACAGGAGCTGGCTCTCGCGCGCGACGAGCGGCTCTTCTCGGTCTTCTGGCTAGTCCAGAACCAGTGGTCTTTTGCGGAGATCCTTGCGGCGTACGCCGTCTCGCGCGCCGAGCTCACGTCGACGTATGCGCGCCTGGAGCGCCTGAAGCTCATCCGCTGGGGGCCGGGCGAGCGCGCGAAGCTCCTCGTGCGGCGCGACTTTCGCTGGCGCGACGGCGGTCCGGCGAAGAAGGCGTACGGTCCGCGCGTGATGAGCGAGTTCCTCGACGCGCGCTTCAAGCAGCCGCTGGAATTCCTGCGCTTCGAGGCGCGACAGGTCTCGCCCGAGTCAGCCGCCGTCCTCAAGCGCCGGCTCGAGCGCCTGGCGCTCGAGTTCAATGAGCTTGCGGAGGTCGACTTTTCCGTCCCGAGCGGCAGGCGCGTCGGGGTCGCTGTGCTGGTCGCGTGCCGCCCCTGGGAATTCTCGGTGGTGCGCGGGTTGAAACGGCGCAGCTAGTCCGTCGGCCGGATCTCGAAGCGCGTGTAGGGCCGCTCGAACTCGAGCGCCAGCGGCTCCTCCTCGAGCGCCGCAACGCGCGCACCGGGCGGACCCTGACGCGCCCACGCGAGAAGGCGGTCGATTGCCGCTTGCTCGCCTTGCAGCAGCGCCTGAACGCTGCCATCGGACCGGTTGCGCACCCAGCCGGTGATGCCGAGGCGCTCCGCTTCATCGCGCAGCGCATAGCGGAAGCCGACGCCTTGCACCCGTCCCCGCACTCGGATCTGGCGGCTGGTCATGCAAGCGTTCCGAGGCAATGTTAAGCTCGCCGCGAGCGCAGCGTCACAAACAAAAACGGGGGACTGAGGAAATGCGCGTCAGTTTGCTGGTCGTGGCAGCACTCGCCTTGATCGGATTCGTCGTGGTGGCGGTCGTCGTGCCGCAGACGCAGGGCGCGAAGGCGAAGGAAGCGGCGCAGGCGCTGGTCGCCGGCGCCGGGCCCGCGCAGCAGCAGGTGACTTCCATCGTCGAGAAGTCGGGCAATCTGTCCGGTGCCGGCCGGGGCGTCAAGATCGCCGAAAAAAGCGATCCCAAGGCGGGCAGGTTCAAATGGATCGTCGCCGAGGACGGCGCGATCCGCGGCTGGAACGAGGAAAACGCGCTCGAAGTGGCGCTGACACCGAGCGTGCAGGCCGGCAAGGTGAGCTGGACCTGCAAGGGCTATCCGCTAAGCGCAATGCCCGCGGCCTGCGGCGGCCGCTAGCGGCAACCTCTCAGCGGCGCCGGACGATGGCGCGCGCGGCGAGCAGTCCGCACAGCGTCCCGGCCGCGACCACCAGCCAGTCACGCCGGCGCCAGCGGCTCGCAGGCGGCCGCACGATCGACTTGATCGCCTGGGTGGCCGTCTGCGGGTCCTTGACCCCGGTCAGCGACGCCAGGCGCTGCGTCGCTTCGTTCGAATCGAAAGCGGGCGCGAGGCCGCGTGCCAGCGCCTCCGGCATATCGTCCTGGGTCACGCGATCCGCCTCGCGCGTGCGGCTGATGCTCTGTGCCAGCACACTGCTCTTCTCGTCGCCGTCGACCAGCGTCGGTTCGACCGCGGCGACATTCGGCGGCTGAGTCCGCCCCGACTGGGTGGTCGCCGTGGCGGCGGCGGCGAGCTGCCGCTCGCACTCGTGCAGATCGCGTGCCGCCTCGGTCGCGTCCTGATAGCGCTCCTCGAGCGGCTTGGCGATCATCTTGGCGATGATGTAATCGAGGAGCTGCGGTACGGCGCGGTTCAGCGTGCTCGGCGCCGGCGGCACGAAGTTAACGATCTGGTACATGAGCGCGGTGACGTTCTCGCCGTTGAACGGGGCCGAGCCGCACAGCATCTCGTAGAGGATGACGCCGAGCGAAAAGATGTCCGACCGATGATCGGCGCGCTTGCCGATCACCTGCTCCGGCGACATGTACTTGGGCGAGCCGAGCAGCATGCCGGTCTGGGTGAGATCGCCCGTGCCGCGCATGCGGGCTATGCCGAAGTCGGTGATCTTCACCGGGCCGTTGGCGACGACCATGATGTTGGCGGGCTTGATATCCCGGTGGACCACGCCTCGCTGGTGCGCGTAGGCGAGGCCCTCGGCGACCTGCGCGGCGATGGCGACCGACTGCGACACGCGTAGCGGCCGGCCCTCGCCGATCAGCGTGCGCAGCTCGACGCCCTCGATGTATTCCATCGACATGTAGACGACGTCGCCCGCCTTGCCGACGTCGTGGATCGTGACGATGTTCGGGTGGTTCAGGCCGCCGGCGGCGCGCGCTTCCTGATAGAAGCGCTGCTCGTACTTGTCGGCATGGTCGCGCTCGAGGCTGATATTGACGGTCTTCACCGCCACCGAGCGTTGAAGCACCGAATCGAGCGCCTTGTACACGACGCCCATCGCGCCGCGACCGAGCTCCGATTCGATGACGTAGCGACCGAGCTTGGCTTGCTCCATCGAGCCGCCCATCAACGCCCGGCCTTGACCGACCGGAACACCGGGCCCCAGACCGGGTGCCCGGCTTCCGCCGCATCGAGGTCGAGCGCCGGATCGACCTCGAGCGCCTTGCGAAACTCGTCGCGGCATTGCCGCTCGCGCTGCGAGGCGCAGTGGATGAAGGCGAGATGCTTGTGCGCGCTCGCGCGCTCCCTGTCGCCCAGCCCCTCGCGCAGCGCGCCCTCGAAGTTCTTCGCCGACTCGTCGTACTCACCCGCCTCGTACTGCTGCAGCGCCAGCTTGAACGGCGTGGCCGGGCTCGCCGCCTTGACCGCCGCGAATACCGGGCCCCACGCGGGATGCCCGGCCTCGGCCGGCGTGAGCTGGAAGCCGGGGTTTAGGGCGAGCAGCTTGCGAAATTCGTCCCGGCAGGCGCGTTCGCGCCGCGAAGCGCAGTGGATGAAGGCGAGATACTTATGCGCGCTCAGCGCCTCCGAGTCGTTCAGCCCGAGGTCGATCGCTCCCTGCAGGTAGCGCGCGGCATCGGCGTACGAGCCCTCATCGTACTTGCGCACGCCGGCCTTCAGCGCTGAAGCGCCTACGCTCGGTTCCATCAGATCGCGCCAGGGTTGCGTGCTGCACGCAGTAAGCAGCAAGAGGACGGGCAGCGCGCGCAGTGTCATCGGAAGCGGTGCTTGATCCTAACCGCTTCGCCGGGTTTTATCTCGACCTGCTCGACATGCGACGGGAAGGTGGAATTGCGGATCTCGACCGTGTGCGCGCCCGGCGCCAGGTCGAGCGTGCGAAGCGGCGGGCTGACGCCGCGACTCCTGCCATCGACCAGCACTTCGCCCCACGGCGCGACGGCGAGTTCGAGCCGCGCAGCGCCTGCCGCCAACGGCTTGTCGCTTTTTTTGGTCAGCTTTCGCGAGGACGCGTCGGGCGCGACGCTTGCGACCGCGGCGGGCGGCGCAGAAAATCCGGGACCCGCGGGCGCCTGTGCCTTGCGCGGCATCGGCGGGGGCGCGTCGGGCTCGAGCAGCGCGCGCGCGCCGACGCCTCCCGCCAGCAGTCCGAAGAAAACCACGGCGGCGGCGACCAGCGCGGAGCGGCGCACGCCGAGCGGGCCGGAACGCCCGAACCAGGCCGCGCGCGTCTCGCCGTGCATCGATTCGCCGACGGTGTCGGAGAGCCGGCGGCTCGCCGGCGTGCCGCCGACGACCGAGTACACGTCGTGCTCGCGCACGTGCTTGTCGGTACGCGCACCTTCGTGGTGGAAGAGGCTTGCGTAGTCGCGCGACAGGCACGAGACCACCTCGTAGAACGAGCGCGAGACGAGCAGCTGACCGGGCCGCGCGAAGCTCATGACGCGCTGGGCGACGTTGATCCCGTCGCCGATGATGTTGAGCTGGCCGTTCAGGTCCTTCACCAGGCGCACCGGCCCGAGGTTGACGCCGAGCCGCACCGCGAGCGCTCCTGCGCTGTCGCGCATCGCCATCGCGGCAAACAGCGCGTCCTCCGGGTCGCCCATGAAGGTGACCGCGGCGCCATCGCCGGTGTCGAGGATGATTCGATCGCGGGGCGGCACCTGCTCGAGCGACTTCGTCAGCTCGCGATTGAATTCCTGCTTGAGGCTCAGCTGCTCCGACACCGGCTTTTTCGAATACTCGACGATATCGAGGAAGAGCACGCTACAAACGAGCGTGCGGCCGGAGCTCTCCATAGACGTATTTTATTTCACGCGCATCCCCGGTTTCGCCCCGGCGTCCGGCGAAACGAGGAATATGCCCGAATCCTCGCCTTTATCCCCCGAGGCGGCGAGCACCATACCCTCGGACACACCAAATTTCATCTTGCGCGGCTCCAGATTCGCGACCAGCACGGCGAAGCGGCCCTCGAGCTTCTCGGGAGCGTAGCCCGACTTTATGCCCGCGAAAACAGTGCGCGTGCCATCGCCGAGCTCGAGCGTCAGCTTCAATAGCTTGTCGGCCCCCTCCACGCTCTCGGCGCGCGCGATGCGTGCGACCCTGAGGTCGAGCTTGTTGAACTCGTCGATGTTGATCGTCGGCGCTCGCTCCCCGGGCTGCGGCGCCGTCGCGGCGGCATCGAAGAGCTGGTCGAGCTGCTTCTGCTCGACGCGGCCGAGCAGGTGCCGATACTCGCCGATGCGATGGCCTTCGGGCAGCAGCTTCGCCGCGTCGCTCCAGGCGAGCGGCGCAATGCTGAGGAAGCGCTCGGCCTGCGCTGCGGTCTCGGGCAGCACGGGCTTCAGGTAGAGGGTCAGCAGGCGGAAAAGATTCACCGCCGTGGAGCACACCTCGCGCAGCTCGGCCTCGGCGCCGGCGCGCTTGGCGAGCTCCCAGGGCTTGCGCTCGTCGATGTACTGATTGGCGAGATCGGCAAGGTGCATCACCTCGCGCAGCGCCTTGCCGAATTCGCGCTCATCGTAGCGCGCGGCGATTTCCCGGCCCTTTGCCTGGAACTCGCCCACCAGCGACGTGCTCTGCAATTCGCCGAGCGCGCCGCCGAACTTTCGGCTGACGAACACCGCGGCGCGGCTCGCGATGTTGACGTACTTGCCGACCAGATCGCTGTTGACCCGCGCGATGAAGTCCTCGGGGTTGAAGTCGAAGTCCTCGACATTGGCGTTGAGCTTGGCCGCGATGTAGTAGCGCAGCCACTCCGGGTTCATGCCGAGCTCGAGGTAGCGCAGCGGGCTGATGCCGGTGCCGCGCGACTTCGACATCTTGTCGCCGGAGACGGTGATGAAGCCGTGGACGTAGACGTGGTCGGGCGGCTTGTAGCCCGAGAACTCGAGCATCGCCGGCCAGAAGAGCGTATGGAAATAGATGATGTCTTTGCCGATGAAGTGGACCATCTCCGTGCCGCGGCCCGGCTTCACGAACTGGTCGAAGTCGAGGCCCTTCTTCTGGCAGTAGTTCTTGAGGCTCGCGAAGTAGCCGATCGGCGCGTCGAGCCAAACGTACAGATACTTCTCCTCCGCGATGTCCGGCACGCGGATGCCGAAGTAGGGCGGATCGCGCGAGATGTCCCAGTCGGAGAGCGCGCTTTCACCCTCTCCCTCGAGCCATTCCTTCGCCTTGTTCACGACCTGCGGCTGCAGGCGCCCGGGGGTGTCGATCCAGCGCTTGATGAACGCCTTGCACTTGGCATCCGATAGCCGGAAGAAGAAGTGCTCCGAGGACTTGAGCAGGGGCTTCGCCCCCGAGAGCACCGAGTACGGGTTGCGCAGCTCGGTGGCGGAATAGACGCTCGAGCAGTTTTCGCAGGCATCGCCGTACTGGTCCTTGGCGCCGCACACCGGGCACTCGCCCTTGATGTAGCGATCGGCGAGGAACATGCCTTTGACCGGGTCGAAAAATTGCTCGACCGGCTTGATGGAGACGAGGCCCGCCGCTTTCAGCTTGCGGTAGATGTCCTGCGAAAGCTCGGTGTTCTCCGGCGAATGTGTCGAGTGCCAGTTGTCGAAGGCGATATGGAAGCCGTCCAGGTACTGCTTTCGTCCCGACGCGATCTCGCGCACGAAGTCCTCGGGCGACTTTCCCGCCTTCTCCGCCGCGAGCATGATCGGCGCGCCGTGCGCGTCGTCGGCGCCGACGAAATGCACCTCGTGGCCTTGCATGCGCTGGAATCGCACGCAGATATCCGCCTGGATGTACTCCATCATGTGCCCGATGTGGAACGCTGCGTTGGCGTACGGCAGCGCGGTGGTGACGAAGAGCCGCCGGGATGCCGGAGTTTGCGCCATGAGGGACGGCGATTTTAGCTTACACTTTAGCCATGTCCTTGAATGAACAGCAGGTCCAGGACGCGCTGCGCGCGATCGTGGATCCGAATACCGGCAAGGACCTTCTCAGCAGCCGCTCCGCGCGCAACATCAAGCTGTCGGAAGGTGACGTTTCCCTCGATGTCGAGCTCGGCTATCCGGGCCGCAGCCAGCAGGATCCGATCCGGCGCGATGTCACCCAGGCGCTCAAGGCCGCCGGTGCCGCGGGCGTGAAGGTGAACGTGACCTCCAAGGTAGTCGCCCACGCCGTGCAACGGGGCGTGAAGCTCATTCCCGGAATCAAGAACATCATCGCTGTGGCCTCCGGCAAAGGCGGCGTGGGCAAATCCACCACTGCCGTGAACCTGGCGCTCGCCCTCGCCTCGGAGGGCGCATCGGTCGGGGTGCTGGACGCGGACATCTATGGTCCGTCGCAACCCATGATGCTCGGCATCGCCGGCCGGCCGGAATCGAAGGACGGCAAGCGCATCGAGCCGATGGAGGGGCACGGCATTCAGGCGAGC
>JAEKLK010000105.1 GCA_019509895.1 Betaproteobacteria bacterium
GTGCTCGATCGGCGCCGCCTCGCGCAGGCTGCGCGAGAGCAGCAACTCGACGCAGACGTCGGCGTTGGTGAGGCCGTTCAGCTTGATCGCGACTTCGATCGGCAGCGTCTCGCCGAACGGGATGCGGCGCTTGAATTGATCCAGGCGTCGGATGGTGAGGCCCGGCCACGCGGCGCGCACGCGCGCTTTCCACGCGGCGATCGTCTTCGCCGCCTCGTGGCCGTTGGCCGTATAGCGATGGCCCTGGCGCACCGCCGGCAGATAGAACTTGGAGACGTACTCGCCGAGCATGCGCGAGGCGTCGTAGCGCGGAAGGAGCGAGGCCATCGAGCGCTTGGCGATGCGGATCCACTCGGCCGAATAGCCGCCTTCGGCGCGCTTGTAGTAGAGCGGCACGACGTTGTCCTGCAAGAGCTCGTAGAGCGTGCGCGACTCCTCGCGGTCGCGCCGGTGCTGGTCGAGCTGCGGGCTCGCCGGCTTGATCGCCCAGCCGTTCTGGCCGTCGTAACCCTCGTCCCACCAGCCATCGAGGATGGAGAGGTTGATGACGCCGTTCATCCCGGCCTTCATGCCCGAGGTGCCGGAGGCCTCGAGCGGATGCACCGGGTTGTTCAGCCACACGTCCACTCCCGACACCAGGCGCCGCGCGATGTGCAGGTCGTAGCCCTCGAGGAAGAGCAGCCGTCCCTGGAACTCCTCCTGGCTCGACATGTGGACGAGCGTACGGATCAGCTCCTGTCCCGGCTCGTCGGCGGGATGCGCCTTGCCCGCGAACAGGAACACCACCGGCTGGTCCTTGTCGCCGACGATGCGCCGGAAATTATCCAGGTCATTGAAGAGGAGCGTCGCGCGCTTGTACGTTGCGAAGCGCCGCCCGAAGCCGATGGTCAGCACATTGGGCTTCGTCGGATCGCAGTAGCGCAGCAGGCGCTCGAGGTGCGACTCGCTGCCGTGATTCCGGAGGTGCTGGCGCGCGACGCGATGGCGCACCATGTGCAGCATGCGCGCCTTGATGTCCTGGCGGACGCTCCAGAAGATGTGATCGGGGATGTCGCGGATCTTTTCCCAGATGCCCGGATGCCCGAGGCGGTGCATCCAGCCGACGCCGAGGAAGCGGTCGAGCACCTCGCCCCACTCGGGCGCGAGGAACGTGGTGACGTGCACGCCGTTGGTGACATAGCCGACCGGGTTTTCCTCCGGCGTCACGTTCGGCCAGAACTCCTTCAGCAGGCGCTGCGACACGCCGCCGTGGATGCGCGAGACGCCGTTGATGTAGCGCGCGCCGCGGATGGCGAGCGCGGTCATGTTGAAGTCGCCGCCCGCGGGCGGGCGCGCCAGCATGGCGAGCTTCTCCGGCGCGGCGCCGAGCTCGCCGAACACGGTCTTGAGATACGGCAGCACCGTGCCGTCATTGAACTGGTCGTGGCCCGCCGGCACCGGCGTATGCGTGGTGAACACCGTGTTCGAGGCCACCGCCTCGAGCGCCGGGTCGAACCCCATGCCCTCGGCCACGAGGCTGCGCACGCGCTCGAGGGTGAGAAACGCGGCGTGCCCCTCGTTGATGTGGAAGACGCTCGGCTTCAGTCCCATCGCAGCAAGCGCCCGCGCGCCGCCCACGCCGAGCACCAGCTCCTGCTCAAGGCGCGTGGTGCGATCGCCGCCATAGAGCCGATGCGCGATGGCGCAGTCGCGCTCGCTGTTGCCCGGCACATCGGTGTCGAGGAGAAAGAGGCGCACGTGGCCGATGCGCGTCTGCCACACCTTGAGCGTCAGCTTGCGTCCCGGGAACGCGAGCTCCACCGTCAGGTCGTCGCCCTCATTCGCCCCGCTGGCGCGTTTCACCGGCTCGACCGGCAGGTCGGCGAAGTCGGAGTCGTGATAGTCGGGGCGCTGGCGGCCCTCGCCATCGATCGTCTGCACGAAGTAGCCCTGTCGGTAGAGCAGTCCGACCGCAACGAACGGCAGCTTGAAATCGCTCGCTGCCTTGCAATGGTCGCCGGCCAGGATGCCGAGGCCGCCCGAGTAGAGCGGCAGGCTCTCGTGCAGGCCGAATTCGGCGCAGAAATAGGCGACCAGCTCGCCGGCCTTGAAGCCGCCGGAGTTCGAGCGGAACGGCGGCTCGGCGTGATAGGCGTCGAACGCCCCGAGCACGCGCGTCAGGCTGTCGAGGAACGCGGGGTCGCTCGCGGCATCGATGAGCCGTTGCTCGTCGATGCGCTTCAGCATTGCCTTGGGGTTGTGGCCGACCGCGTCCCACAGCGCCGGATTGAGCCGCGCGAAAATGGCGCGCGTCGGGCGGTCCCAGCTGTACCAGAGATTCGCCGCCAGCTCTTCCAGGCGCGCCAGGCGCTTGGGAATTTTCGGATTGACTTCGAGTGGGTAGCGGGTGCCGGGCTGCATTGGTCAATACGCGGCAGGCGGGAATTGGGGACGGACCCTCAGGGCCTCCCGAATTTCCGACACGGCGCTGCCGCGAAAGCGCCGGATTCTACCCAAACAATGTGGCTTGGCTAGCGGCGCGCTGCGAGCTGCAGGTCACGTAGCGCGCGCCGAGATATTCCGCCAGCCCACGGCCTCCGGCGCGCATCACCTGGTCATGATTCCACTCGAAGACCGGCGCGAGTAGTGGTCCGACGACATTCATCCAGCGCTTCGTCGTGTGCACGCGCCACTCGTAGCGCACCGCCGTCGTGCCGGGGCCGCGCGCGAGCAGCCAGCGGCCGACGCCCTCCAGATCGCCGCTCGCCTCCCCCTGGAGCAGCACCGGCGGCTCGGCGCGCGTGGTGCGCATCTCGAACGCGAGGCGGTAGGGCAGGCGGCTTGACCAGACATAGCGTGTGCGCGCGCCGATGCCGCGCGCGTTGCCGGCAGCGACCGGCGCCACCTCGTGCACGTAGCGCCACCACAACCGCCAGTCCTGCGGGCGCACCAGCGCTTGCCAGACGCGCTCGATCGGCGCGCCCAGGCGCCATTCGCTCACAAGATTGAATTCGCTCAACGCGGATCGACCGCGGCGAGCGCTCGCGCGATCTCGTCCGCCCGCTGGGGCCGCACCAGCCGCGCGGCTTCCTTGCCGTCGCGCAGGAAAACCAGCGTCGGCCAGAGCTTGACGCCGAAGGAGCGCCCGAGGCGCCGTCCGCTTGCGTCGGCGATCTTGATATGGCGCACGTCGGCGTGCGCGGCGAGCGCCTCGGCGACGAGCGGCTGCGCGCGACGGCACCAGCCGCACCAGGGACTGCCGAACTCGAGCAGCGTCGGCCCGGCGAGCGCATCGACCTCGCTGCGCTTCGGCTCGACCTCAACGTATTCCGTGGCCACCATCATGGACGCCGATGGGGCAAGAAGCGTACCGCCACTATTTCGCCACCGCGAGCCGCGCGCCGAGCGCCACGAACACCGCGCCGGTGAGCCGCTGCAGGAGCGACACCGCCCGCGCATTCGCGCGCAGCCGTGCCGTGCTGCCGCTCGCGAGCAGCGCTACCGCCACGTCCTGCACGTCGAACAGGAGCCCGAGCAGCACGATCTGCGCGAGCGCGGGTCCGGCAGCCGGATCGACGAACTGCGGCAGGAAGGCGAGGAAGAAGAGCGCCACCTTGGGATTGAACACATTGGTGAGCACCGCCTGCGCGAACACCGTGGCGAGCGGCGAGGGAGCGAGCGTCTGCAGCTTGTCCGCGCGCGGCCGCCGCAGCAGAAGTTGCAGGCCGATCACCACCAGATACAGCGCACCGGCGATGCGCAGCGATTCATAGGCGAGCGGCACGGCGGCGAGCAGAGCCGCAAGCCCGAGCGCCAGTGCCGCGATGTGGACCAGAGTGCCGGCGCCAATCCCGAGCGCCGCGACGATGCCCGCGCGCCGGCCATCGGCGACGCCGCGCGCCGCCACGTACATCATGTCCGGCCCCGGCGTGAGATTCAGCGCCAGCGCCGCCGCCATGAAGAGCGCGATAGTCTCGCCGCCGGGCACGCTGCGGCGCTACTGCACGTCGCTCGGCACGTGCTGGCGCTTGCGCGCCTCGCGCGCCTCGCGGATCTCCTCCAGCACGCGCGCCGGCTCTTCCTTCAGCGTCGCATCCGCCGCCAGCTCGCCGCCTTTGCCCGGCGCAAGCCGGTACTCCGCGCCCGCGGTGTCCCGCACGAGAAAGTGCATATCGACGAGCCTCCGGCGCAGCGTCACATGATCGATGCCGTGCGGCTCGCAGAATGTCGCCAGCCAGCGCTCGAGCAGGTCATTCACCTCCGCCTCGCGATAAGGCCGCCCCGCCTCGAAATGCGCCGCCGCCATGCGCAGCAGCAGCGCCTCGTCCGCCCGCTTCACCGGCAATGCGGTGAGCGGACCGTTGGCGAGCAGGCGCTGCAGGACCTGATGCGTGCTTTGGCGACTCGAGAACATGGCCCCTCCGGAAGAGCCTGTCACTCTAAACGCGGCGCTCGGGAAATTCCAGCCGCCGGCGCCCGCGTGCTGTCAGGACGCGTTGCGTTGCTGCGTGCGCAGGATCTCGGCCAGCTCGCGTCCCCACAATCCCGTGAACTTCGCGTAGTTGTCGCGCAGTGCGGCGTCGTTCTCGATCAGGCGCTCGACCTCCGGGCTGAGATCCCCAAAGAGCAGGCGCAAGTACTCGAACCAGGCATCCATGCTTGCAGACTGCAGGCCGACCAGCTGAACGAGCAGGCGCCGGGTGTGCGCCAGCCGAAGGTTGCCGATGAGCGTGCGCTCGCTCTCCGAGATTTCGTCCGGAGCGATTGACGCGAGGATAGCGAGCGCCTCCTCCAGCGCATGCGCTTTCAGCTCCGGATCGGTCTCGCGCTCCGCCTTTTCGAAGAACCCGCGAGCGCTTGCGATCTCCTCTTTCATGATGCGCCCATGGGCCTACCGCACGGGCAGCGTCAGCTCGACACGCGAAATTTCTGTCACCGACGGCACGCGGCTCGGCGCGAGATAGGGGCTGTCGAGGTTCGTGATCTCCAGGCGAAGCTCATGGTCGGGCGCAGCCTCCCAGACATTGCCGTAGGTCGGGATGGTGATATCCGCCTTGGTGTCCGGGCCCTCGAGGACGAACGTGCCGCGCGTGATCAGCTCACGGCTGCCGTCCGGAGCCGCATCGATGAGACGCACATCAAGTTGCACACGCGGCGCAAGCGTTCTCGCGCGCAGTGACACGGTGGGTTGACCGGCGATCAGGAGCGCGTGCCGCCCGCTCAGCTCGACGACCGGCACCGTGTAGACGCCGAGGCTACCCTCGACGAGCGCCGGCTCGGGCGGCGGCGGCAAGGGCGTGAGCTCGTGCGAGCCTTCCATGACCAGCGGATCCCAGAAGAAACCGGCATAGGGATCGGCGAGCGGGTTCACGAGCAGCGCCTTGTGCGGAAATTTCTTCACCACGGTACCGGTCGCGAGCGCGCCATAGCTCGGCACGGTGATCACGTCGCTGGGATTGAAGTCCTGGTCTCGCGGACGCGTAATAGCGGCGCGCACGACATGTTCGGGCTCCGTGCCGACGCTTTTCAGGTAGTAGGCGAACCACTGCCGCGCGAGCTCCATGACGTAATCTCGCTCGCCCGCCTTGTTGCTCGAGCGCGGATGTCCGAGGTCGCCGAAGTACGAAGCAATCGGGTAGAGCGGATCGAGCGCCTGCAACGCAAGCAGCATGCGCTTCGCTTCCGGCAGCGGAAAGAGATCGTCGTTCAACCCCTGCACCTGGAACACCGCGACCCGGTTGGCCATGGCGTCCGACCAGAATTCCTGCTGCCACCAGATCGAGCGGTAACCGGCCGTGCCATCGACGATCTGCCGGTAAACGGGATCCGTCGTATTCGGCTCCATCGCGTTCAGCCAGGCGTGCCAGGCGATGAGATAGTCGGGATAGTTCGGATACGGGCGCTCCGGGTCCGCGCGCAACCCGCCAAGGTAAAGGCCGTTGATGAAGCTCAGCTTCGGCGAGCCGGCCGGATCGAGCGAGAACTCGGGCCGGCCATTGGGCACCAGCGAATAAAGGAGGTCCGTCCACGGCACGATCGGCACGATGGCGCGAATGCGCACACTCGCCCCGCGCGGACTCTGAAACACGGGACGCAGGAGCGAGAGCCAGGTCTGCCCGCCGCCATACGAGACGCCGGTGACGCCGACCGCGTCGCCGTTGAGCGCGAGCTCCGGCTGGTCAACGACCTGGCCGATCATGCTGCGCAGGTCTTCGAGCTCGACATGGACGTCCGCGAGGTTGACCTGTCCCCACGAGCGGCCGAAGCCGCGCGCCGAGTACCGCAGCACCGCGAGCCCGTCCGCGAGGAGCGGATCGGCAATGTAGCCGTCGCTCCCCTTGCTGCCGCCCCAGCCGTGCAATAGCGCGACGAGCGGATGCGGCCCCGGTCCCGGCGGCACCGCCACGCTCACATCGAGCAGCGCGCCATCGACGCCACTCGCGAGGAACCCGCTGCAAAGGAGCCCCTGTTCGGTCGAGCCCTCGCACTGCAGGCCGGTCGGTGCCGTGCCCTGGCCGGTGAATAAACCAATGCGGTAGGTATCCGGGCCGAACGCCTGCGGTGGCGGCGGGCCATCCTGCGCTGCCGCCTGCGTCAGCCACCCAAGGAAGAACAGCACCCACGAGAACCACGCGCGTCCCGCTCGCATAGCATCCTCCGTCGGCTTGGACTTCCGCCGACTGTATGCGCTTGCCGGCGAACGCACTATCGCGCGAAGGTTACGCGGAGGAGATTGATGTACATCGCGGCGCCGGCGAAAGTGAGTGCCGAGCTCTTGCCGCCCGACCGCCGCTAACGCGGCTGTTTGAGCGCGGTGACCTCGATTTCGATCCGCATCCGCGGGTCCAGCAGGTTCGCTGAAATCATCATCGCCGCCGGTCGCACCTCGCCGAAGTACTTGCGAAGGATCGGCCAGCACTCCGGAAATTCTTTGGCGTCAGGCAGGACGTAGGTCACCCGAACCACGTCCTTCAGACTGGAGCCCGCCTGCTGCAACGCGGACTCGATGTTCTTCAGACACTGCTCGGCTTGAGCCTTGACGCCATCGGCGAGGGTCATGGTCGAATAGTCGAAGCCGGTCGTCCCCGAGACAAACACCCAGTCGCCTTGCGCGACGGCACGCGAGTAGCCGATCTCTTGCTCGAAGGTGGAGCCTGAGCTGATGAGCTTGCGCTTCATAGGTGGGGAAGGATACCGGGTCCGCTGACGTCCAGCTGTGAAAGGAAAGAACAACCAGGCGGCAGCGCTTCCCGCGTTGGCCGGCGACGGCACTTCTCCACTCGTCCCGTTGCAGGACGGTGCGATAGCCATCCGGATCTTCAAAGGTGCGACCGTGGGCGTCCCAGTATGGATTGAACGATGCGACCTGCCTGAACCCTGACGCCAGCATGTTGCTGCACGAGGCGCGCCATTCGCTTTCTTCCGGAATGTAGAGGACGACCAGGTCCTCCGCGGTGGGCGCGGGCGCGACAGGATGCGCGCGGCAGTGCGTAAACTCGAAGTGATAGCGTGATCCCGGGTCGCCAACCATGGCTCCGTCGAAGCCATCGTGATCTCGGAAGCTTCCGAGGATTTTCAGGCCGAGCCCACGGCAGTACATGTCGGTCGATCGCGCGAGATCGCGGACCGGCCGGGCGATTCGCAATTGCGGGATCATTCTTTTCCAGGCCTACCGTACAAAAGCCGAGCGAAGCGGCGCTGTTGCAGGTCCGAGTTGGCGGTGCTGTCAGGCATTCATTGCCTAAAGGAACTTTGAATGACGAAGCCGAGGTGCGGGGAGGGATAGCTTACGACCAGCTGCTCGCCCGTCGGCTTTCTGATGACATAGCCGTCAAATATCTTTT
>JAEKLK010000106.1 GCA_019509895.1 Betaproteobacteria bacterium
CGGGCCGGTATCGGCCACCGCGCTTGTCAAGCTTGGCGCGGCCCTTGCATTCGGTGTCGGTGCAAGCATCGGCCTCAATTTCTGGAGGCGGCGCTAAACTAGGAGGGCTTATGAAGCACGACGAAGACCCGCTGCCGCGCAAGCCCTCGAGCTGGAGCGCGGCGATCGCGCAGCTCCCCGGCTACCCGCAAGAAGCGAAGCCGAAGCTGCCGCCGATCGCCGACGGCAAGGCTCGCGCCGTCTCCTCCGGCATGTCCGACGAGGACGACGCGGAGCACGCCGGCCGCAGCTGATTTCGGCGTCAGGGCCGTAATTATTTTCGCCAGCCGCCATGGGCGGTACGCGCGCGCACAATAATTACTGCCCAGACTCCGATTGCGCTCAGCCCGCATGCGCCTCCTGACCACCCATGTCGGCAGCCTGATCCGGCCGCCGGCGCTGCTCGACTACATCCGCTCGCGCCAGACGCGCGCGCCCTACGACCGTGCGGCATACGAGCGCTGCCTCGCCGATTCGGTGAAGGAGGTCGTGCGCCGCCAAGTCGAGATCGGCGTCGATATCCCGAGCGACGGCGAGTTCGGAAAGGCGATCAGTTGGTCGCAGTACGCGCTCGAGCGGCTCTCGGGTTTCGAGCGCCGGCCGGTGCCCGCCGGCAGCAATCCGTTCTCGCGCGGCGCCGATCGCACGCGCTTCGCCGAGTTCTACGCCGAGCTCGATCGAGCCGACGGTCCGCCGGCGACCGCGGGCGCCACCGGCTCGCTCGCCGTATGCGTCGCGCCGATCGAGTACACCGGTCAGGAGGAGCTGCAGCGCGACATCGCCAACTTCAAGGCGGCGCTTGCCGCCGCGGGCGCGCGGCAGGGGTTCCTGCCGGTCGCAGCGCCGGCGAGCGTGATTCCCGATCGCCGGAACGAGTACTACGCCTCCGATGAGGAGTGCCTGCGCGCCATCGCCCGCGCGATGCGCAGCGAATACCAGGCGATCGTCGATGCGGGGCTGCTCCTGCAGCTCGACGATGCGCGCTTCGCCGTCACCTACGACCGCATGGTGCCGCCTGCCACGTTTGCCGATTACCGGCGCTGGGTCGAGATGCACGTCGAGGTGCTGAACGAGGCGCTCGCCGGCATCCCGGAGGAGCGCGTGCGCTATCACGTGTGCTGGGGAAGCTGGCCGGGTCCGCATACCACCGACGTGCCGCTCAAGGACGTGGTCGATCTTATCCTCAAGGTGAACGCGGGCGCCTATCTCATCGAGGGCGCTAACCCGCGCCACGAGCACGAATGGCGCGTCTGGGAAAGCGTGAAGCTGCCGCGCGGGCGCAAGCTCGTGCCGGGCGTGATCAGCCATGCGACCAACGTAGTCGAGCACCCGGAGCTCGTCGCCGAGCGGCTCGCACGCATAGGCCGGCTCGTGGGCGCGGACAACCTGATGGCCGGCACTGACTGCGGCTTCGCGCAAGGGCCGTTCCACCGGCGCGTGCATCCCTCGATCATGTGGGCGAAGCTCGAGGCGCTGGTGGCCGGCGCGCGCCTCGCCGCCGAACAGCTTTCCTAGGAGCGTGCAATGAACCACGTGTACAAGAGCATCGAGCTCACCGGATCGTCGTCGCAAAGCCTCGAGCAGGCGGTCGCCAATGCGGTCGCGAAAGCGTCGAAGACGCTGCACAACCTGCGCTGGTTCCAGATCACCGACACGCGCGGCGAGATCGAGGGCGGCAAGGTTGCCCACTGGCAGGTGACGATGAAGGTGGGCTTCACGCTCGACTAGCTGCGCGTCGCGGTCCGACCGGCCTACGGCGGGAGTGCGCGGCGCGGCGACGCCGGCGCGCCTACCCCTGTCTTAATGGCAGCATGCTCGGCTGGGCGCTGCGTTTCGTTATCGCCGCAGCCCTCGTGGTGCTGCTCGTGCGCGGCGACATCGGCGAGGGCGCAACCCTCGTCGTGAAGATCGTAGTGGTGCTGCTGCTTGCGCTGTGCAGCGTCTCGCTCATCGCGGCGCTGCGGCGCCCGCTCAAGTAAGGCAGCCGGGCGCCGGATTGCCGGCGAGGCAATCCGGGCCTGGCGGCGAACAATCTACTTCTGCTTGCTCGAGCCGGTGGCGGCGTTGCGGTCCTTGTCCTTGCTGCCCGCAACCTTGTCCTTCACGTTGCCCAGGTCCTTCTTCGTCATGAACGTCAAGTACTCGGTGCGCGACAGTTTCCCGTCACCGTTCTTGTCCGCCTGCTTGAAGTTCTTGGTGAGAGTCGGATTTTTTGCCGCCTCGGCGCGCGACAGATAGCCGTCGTTGTTCGAGTCGAGCTTGTTGAAGCCCGGATCGCTCTTCGGCCGGTCGGCCAGCGCCGCGCCCGTGCTGAGCGCGAACGCCGAGATTCCTACCAACAGCGCTTTCGTAACTTGCATATAGACCTCCATTCGCATGATGAAATGCGATGGAAGTGCTGCAGGATACGTGCCCGGACGGGCCTCAATAGTGCGGCGTGGCGCCGCAGTTCACCAGGTCCTGGTCCGACATCACCGGCTTGATGGCGCAGGGCCCGTTCGGCTTGGGCAACGGCGGCCGGGCTTCACGCGCGCGCGCCACCGTCGCCGCTGCCGGCGCGGGCTGCGCTTTTGCCACAGGCGCTGCCGCCGGCTTGGCGCGCGGCTCCTGCGGCTCCACGATCTGGAGACCGGGCTTCGGCGTTTCGGCGGCCGCCGGTGCAGCCACCGGGGGGCAGGCGCCGCTTCGGCTGCGGGCTTCGCCTCCGCAGCTCCGGGCGCACTTGCGGCCGGTGCCGCTTCCGGGTTTGCTGCGGGCGCCTGCGCTTGCGGCGCCGGCGTCTCGCCGACCGACTTCTGCGCGGGCGTTGCCGCCGGCGATGCAGCGGCGATGGCGGCCGGCTGGCCGACGAACGCAACGTTATCGCGCTCGAGGTCGTACTGCAGGACGAGGGTGGTCGTGCCTGCTTCGAGGGCGAACACCGGCTTGCCCGGCGCGGCGAGCACCTGCGACTTCAGCACTTCGTCGCGGATCGCCGGGCGAACCTGCACGGCCTTGCCGTTCGTGAGGTTGATGAGCGCCTGATACACCGTGCGGCTGTTCGCGTCGGTCGGCAGCGCGAGCTTCGTGCGCAGCTCGGGCTGCAGCACCACGTCGTCGCTGAGAATCAGCGGCGCCGCCCCGGTGATGAAGGCGCTGGCGATGTAGGAGCGCGCCTGCTGCTCGGTGGTCTTCGCCGCGGGTTGCTGCGCCATCGCCGGGGTCGCGGCCAGCACGGCGATCAGGAGGCTGGTTTTGATTGTTCTCATGAGCTGCACGATAGCGCAGAACAGCCCGCCTTGCGTCGCGCCCATTCCGGCCGGGGTGCGGCAAATTCCTCATTCTCGGGCTGCTCGTCGTATGGACGCTCGAGAACGCGCATCAGCCGCTCGAGCAACGCGGCATCGCCGGCGCCGAGCGCCTCGATGGCCTGCACTGCGAGGTAATTGCGGAAGACGTACTTCGGGTTGACCCTGTGCATGCGCGCCGCCCGGCCCGAGTCCTCGACGCGCGCCCGGGCGACATAGCGACGCAGCCAGGCCACGAGCTGCGGATGTGCCGCCGTCGGGTCATAGAAAGCCGGGGCGAGCGGCGTGAGCAACTGTTCGTCGCTGCCCTCAAGCGGCACCTGCGCCAGTCTCCGGAAGAAGAGCGTGAAATGAGCGCCTCACGCCAGCCGGCGTTGAACGTATCGGCGTAGAGGTTCAGGCCTTCCTCGAGCGGCTCGCGCTCGGCGATCGGCAGCAGCGCCTCGGCCAGCCGCGCGAGATTCCACTGCGCGATGCCGGGCTGGTTGCCATAGGTATAGCGCTGCGTCTGCGCGTCGGTGGTGTTCGGCGTCCACATCGGGTCGTAGCCCTCGAGCCATCCGTAGGGCCCATAGTCGATCGTCACGCCGAGGATCGACATGTTGTCGGTGTTCATCACGCCATGCACGAAGCCGAGGCGCATCCAGTCGACCATCAGGAGCGCCGTGCGGCGGCACACCTCGTGGTACCAGCTCGCATAGGTGTGGCCGGCGTAGTGGTGGCCGATCGCGTAATCGGCCAGCGCGCGCAGTGCGTCGAGCTCGTTGTTCGCCGCCAGGATCTGGAAATTGCCAAAGCGCACGAACGATGGGGCGACGCGGCAGACGATCGCGCCCGGCTCGGGTGCCGGGTGGCCGTCGTAGAACATGTCGCGGATCACGGCCTCCCCGGTGGCGACCAGAGAGAGGGCACGCGTCGTCGGCACGCCGAGGTGGAACATCGCTTCGCTGCATGCGAATTCCCGCAGCGAGGAGCGCAATACCGCGCGGCCGTCGGCGGTGCGCGAGTAGGGGGTCTTGCCGGCGCCTTTGAGCTGCAGCTCCTGCCGCGAGCCGTCGCTCGCGATTATTTCCGCAAGCGTGATCGCGCGCCCATCGCCGAGCTGCCCGGCCCAGTGGCCGAACTGGTGACCGCCGTAGCGGGCCGCGTAGGGCTGCATGCCGGGGAGCACGCGGTTGCCCGCGAGTACCTGCACTGCCTCGGGCTCGGGGCGTGCGAGGCCGAGAAGCTCACCCATTGCGTCGGACCAAGCAAGCAGGCGCGGCTCGGCCACCGGCGTCGGCTCAACGCGCGTGTAGCAAGCATTCGCTACTTGGCGCGGCACGTTGATCACGACCGGATCGGCGGGCAGCGATTGCACGAAGCTGTTCTCGAAGCGCGCTGCGCTCAGATCGGCGAGCGCGCGTTTGCGTTTTGTCGCGGCGAGGAGCATCGGCCCATTATCCTCCCGGCGCACGCGCACGTTGCTTGCTCGGTCGGTGGAGGAGGCCCATATGAAGCAATCGGGAAAAGGCGGTAAATCCGGCAATGCGTCGGGGCGGCGCGTGAAGGAAGCAACCGGCGGACGCAAGCGCCGCGCCGGATCGTCGGGCGGCAAGCATCCGAAGAACAAGCTCTTCGTCGGTGGCGTGGCGCCAAAGAAAAGGCGCCATCCGCGCGCGCGGGTCACGCCCTAGCGAAAGAAAGCAGCCAGCGGTAGATACGCTCGTCGCCATAGGCAAGGCGCGCCGAGCCGACGTGGTCTTCGCCATCATCTGCCCAGACGCGCTCGCCCTTCGCGCCGAGGCGCAGCGCGCGCACGAACGGTGCGTGCTGCGCGCGCGCCACGTCGCCCGCCGATAGCCAGAGCGGTTGCTTCGGCGCTCGCTGGGGCACGCGCGTCGGATCGACCGACCATAAGGCGGCCCAGCGGTCCGGTTGCGCCAGCGCCAGATCGAAGACGCCGTTGCCGCCATAGCTGAAGCCGGTCAGGTACATCCGCGTCGCATCCACCGCCTGCCTGGCGCACACATCGTCGATGAGCGTGAGCACCTGGTCCGCATGGCGGCCCCAGAGGTCCCCGGCGATCGGCAACTGCGGCGCGAGGACGATGAACCCGCGCACCGCGACCGGTGCGGCGCCCGCGGCGAGCGGGCCGTGCCGCCGGAGCGCGCGCTCGATCGCCATCGGTGCCGCTTCGCCGTAGCCATGCAGGAAGCAAAGGAGCGGCAGCGGCCCGGTCGCGGGCGGCGCGCTGACGATATGTTGCATACTCTTCAGGTGCGCGAGCTGCCGAAAAGATCCCAAGTGGTTGCTGGTGGACGCCATGCGCGATGCTCAACATGCCGCTCGCGGCGCCCGACTGCGGGCCAAATAAAAAACGGATCGCTTTGTAAGCCGACCTTAACAGTCGCGCGTTCAAAGTAGGGCCATGCTCAACCGCGTGCTCCGACTTCTCCCTGCGCTCGTCGTGCTTGGCGTCTGCGCGGTCCTCCTGCAGCTCGACAGCGCTGGCGAACGACGAACCGTAACGCCGGGCGGCCTTACGCTGATCGAGCAGGACATACGGATTTTCGGGCCCGCGAAGCGCTACACCATCGCCACGCACATCCTGCGGCCGCAAATCGCCGGGCGCGTGGGCGCCGTGATACTCAATCACGGAGCAGGGGCTACGGCGGCCGAGCGACGCGAGGAGTCGCCGGATCTGCTGCACGCGCCGGCGCTCGAGTTTGCCGAGCGCGGCTACGCCGTCTTCCTGCCGCTGCGCAGCGGCTTCGGCGCCACCGGCGGACCGCTCGGCGAATACGTAGGCTCTTGCGAATCGCCGGATTACTTGCGCGGCATGACGGCCGCTGCGGACGACATCATGGCCGTGTACGCATTCGTGCGGCGGCTGCCCTACGTGGACGCTTCGCGCATCATCCTCGCCGGGCAGTCGGCGGGCGGGCTCGCGGCGCTCGTTGCCGCCGGCCGCGAGCCGCCGGGACTCGCGGCGGTACTCGCGTTCGCGGCGGGCATGGGCGGTGACCCCGAGGTGCACCCGGGAACGCCCTGCGCGGCAGAGACGATGGTGGATCTTTTCGCCCACATGGGCCAGCACGTCAAGGCGCCCGTACTACTGAACTATGCGCAGAACGATCGCTTCTTCGGCGTGCAGAGCTCGCAGGTCTGGTTCGAGCGCTTCCGCACAGGCGGCGCGTCGGCCGAGTACGCGCTTTTGCCGAGCTTCGGCGCCGACGGTCACTTCGTCTTCACCGACGCGGGTGGCGCTCGCTATTGGGTGCCGGTCGCGGAGGCGTTCCTGCGCCGCCACGGCCTGCCCTTCAATCGCCTTATCGGCGCCTGAGCGCAGGCCGGCTATTCCGGCTTGATGTTGGCCGCGCGGATCACGCGGGCCCACTTATCAATCTCTCCCTTGATGTGCCGGGCGAATTGTTCCTGCGTCCCGCCCACCGGCGGGCTCGCGAGTGCCATCAGTCGCTCACGAACGTCGGGCAGCGCGAGGCTCTTCTGCGCGGCCACGTTGAGCGCGTTGGTGACGGCCGGCGGCGTGCCGGCGGGCGCGACCAGGCCGAGAAAGCCGCCGGCCTCGAATCCCGGTACGCCAGACTCGGCGATCGTCGGGACGTCGGGCAGGCCATCGAAGCGCTTCGCGGACGCGATGCCTAGCGCTTTCAGCTTCCCGGACTTGATGTGCGGCAGCAGCGCGGCGACGTCGGCAAACATGATGTTCACCTGCCCGCCGAGCAGGTCGTTCACTGCCGGTGCCGCGCCCTTGTAGGGCACGTGGAGCAGGTCGACGTGCGCCATGAGCTTGAATAGCTCGGCGGTGAGATGGGCGGAGCTGCCGGGGCCGTAGGACGCGTACGCGACCCCCGGCTTCGCTTTTGCGAGCGCGAGGAGCTCCTGCACGTTGTTGGCGGACAGCGAGGGATGTGCGGCGAGCAGATGGTTATTCACCACCATGAGCACGACCGGCGCGAAGTCGCGCGAAAGATCCCACGGCAGATTCGGTATTAGCGTGGTGTTGATCGCGGT
>JAEKLK010000199.1 GCA_019509895.1 Betaproteobacteria bacterium
CTCGCGCCAGCTGGAAAACAAGAACGACATGCTCGGCGTGCTGGAATCGCAGCTCTTCGAGCAGGCCGTGAAGAAGAAGCTGATGCCGACCATGCTGCCTGTGCGTGCGCCGTTCAACGCCTCGGGCTTCGGCAAGCGCGTCGATCCCTTTACCGGACAGCTCGCGATGCACGAAGGCATCGATTTCCTCGCTGACGCGGGCTCGCAGGTGGTTGCGGCCGCCGGCGGCGTGGTGGTGTTCGCGGGCTTCCATCCGCAATACGGCTACGTCATCGATATCGACCACGGCAACGACCTCGTTACGCGCTACGCGCATTGCTCCAAGCTGCTCGTGAAAGAGGGCGATGTGGTGGCGCGCGGACGCAAGATCAGCGAAGTGGGATCCACCGGGCGCTCGACCGGCCCGCACCTGCACTTCGAAGTGCGCTTCCGCGGCGTGGCGCAGAACCCGAGCAAATTCCTGCTCGCGTCGGTGCCCGCGGCGCGCGGCAGTACCAAGGTCGCGACCGCCAAGGCGCCGAGCGAAAGCGCCAGGCCCGCGGAAGAAAGCGCGAAGGCCGTCGCGCCCGCGCCCGCGACTGAAGCGAGCAAGGTCCCCGCCGAGAGCGCCAAGGCCGCGAGCGACGAGTAGCGCGACGGGGCGTTCGGGCCCGCGTGATAACATTCGCGGCTTTCCCGGAGCTCGTTCTCCGCCGGCCCGCACCGGGCCGACGTCCAGCATGGTGAAATTTCTTCAGTCCCTCCGACGCCTCGCCGAAGCACTCTGGCGCGTCCCGACGCGCCTCTTCGGTAGCCGCAACGAGCGCGTGCTCAAGCAGTATTCGCACAACGTCACGGCGATCAACGCCCTCGAGCCGGAAATGGCGGCGCTCTCTGACGTTGCGCTCGCCGGCAAGACCGAAGAGCTGCGCAAGCGCTACGCCGACGGTGCGACGCTCGAGCAGCTGCTGCCCGAGGCATTCGCAGTCGTACGCGAGGCTTCCAAGCGCACGCTGCGCATGCGCCACTTCGACGTGCAGCTGGTCGGCGGCATGGTGCTGCATAACGGCAAGATCGCGGAGATGAAGACCGGCGAGGGCAAGACGCTGGTGGCCACGTTGCCCGCTTATCTCAATGCGCTCACCGGCAAGGGTGTGCACATCGTGACGGTGAACGACTACCTCGCGCGGCGCGATGCCGAGTGGATGGGCAAGATCTACCGCTTCCTCGGCCTGACGGTCGGCGTCAACCTGCCGCACATGGATCCGCAGGACAAGCGCGCCGCCTATGCCGCCGACATCACCTACGGCACCAACAACGAGTTCGGCTTCGACTACCTGCGCGACAACATGGCCATGCATATCGAGGAGCGCTTCCAGCGCGGCCTCAACTACGCCATCGTCGATGAGGTCGACTCCATCCTGATCGACGAGGCCCGCACGCCACTCATCATCTCCGGCCAGGCGGAAGATCGCACCGAGCTCTACCAAAAGATGAACCAGGTGCCGCCGCTCCTCACCCGGCAGAAAGAGGAGAAGAAGAAGCCCGACGACCCGGAGCCGCCCGGCGACTTCTTCGTCGACGAGAAGAACCACCAGATCGTCATCGCCGAAGCCGGCCACGAGAAGGCCGAGGAGATCTTGACGCGCATCGGCCTGCTGCCGGCCGGGGCGAGCCTCTACGAGCCGGCGTACATCAACCTGATGCATCACTTGTACGCGGCGCTGCGCGCGCACCATCTCTTCCACCGCGACCAGCACTACGTGGTGCAGAACGGCGAAGTGGTCATCGTCGACGAGTTCACCGGCCGCCTGATGGTTGGCCGGCGCTGGTCGGAAGGCCTGCACCAGGCGGTCGAGGCGAAAGAGAACGTCTCGATCCAGAACGAGAACCAGACGCTCGCCTCGATAACGTTCCAGAACTATTTCCGCATGTACGGAAAGCTCGCCGGCATGACGGGCACGGCGGACACCGAGGCGTACGAATTCCAGCAGATCTACAGTCTCGAGACGGTTGTCATCCCCACGCACATGCCGATGGTCCGCGCCGATCGCGAGGACCAGGTCTATCGCACGGGCAAAGAGAAATACAGCGCCGTCATCACTGACATCCGCGACTGCTACACGCGCGGCCAGCCGGTGCTGGTCGGTACCACCTCGATCGAGAACTCGGAGCTTCTGTCCGGTCTGCTCAACAAGGAGAAGCTGCCGCACCAGGTGCTGAACGCCAAGCAGCACGCGCGCGAGGCGGAGATCGTCGCGCAGGCAGGCCGGCCGAAGATGATCACCATCGCCACCAACATGGCGGGCCGCGGCACCGACATCGTGCTCGGCGGCAACGTCGAGAAACAGTGCGATTTCGTCGAGGCAGACGACAAGCTGAGCGCCGAAGAGAAACAGGCCCGCGTCACGCAGTTGCGCGGCGAATGGCAGGCGCTGCACGACCAGGTGGTGCAGGCCGGCGGGCTGCACATCATCGGTACCGAACGCCACGAGTCGCGGCGCATCGACAACCAGCTGCGCGGCCGCTCGGGCCGCCAGGGTGATCCGGGCAGCTCGCGCTTCTACATGTCGCTCGAGGACGCGCTGCTGCGCATCTTCGCGGGCGAGCGCATAAACCGCATCATGGTGATGCTGAAGATGCCGGAAGGCGAGGCGATCGAGCATCCGATGGTGACGCGCTCCATCGAGAGCGCACAACGCAAGGTCGAGGCGCGCAACTTCGACATCCGCAAGCAGCTCCTCGAGTACGACGACGTCTCCAACGACCAGCGCAAGACCATCTACGCCCTGCGCAACGAGCTGCTCGAGTCGCAGGACGTCTCGCCGCGCATCGCCGACCTGCGCGCCGGCGTGATCAACGATCTCTTCCGCATGTATGTGCCGGAAGAAAGTGTCGAGGAGCAGTGGCAGATCACCGCCCTCGAGGCCGCGCTCAAGAGCGAGTTCAATCTCAGCCTGCCGATCCGCAGCTGGGTCGAGCAGGACACCGAGCTCGACGAGGAAGCGATCCTGCAGCGCATCGCCGCCGCGGCCGAGGAGGCCTATCGCGCCAAAGTGCCCG
Organism: Betaproteobacteria bacterium; assembly: GCA_019509895.1. Taxonomy (GTDB): domain Bacteria; phylum Pseudomonadota; class Gammaproteobacteria; order Burkholderiales; family SG8-39; genus SCGC-AG-212-J23. Next base: position 3,043 of record JAEKLK010000199.1, read on the forward strand.
AGCCGGCGCGCGAGCAATGGCGGCAATTCGAGCGCTACCAGATGCTGCAGGTGCTGGACGGCCACTGGCGCGAGCACCTCGCGGCGCTCGACCACCTGCGCCAGGGCATCCACCTGCGCGGCTATGCGCAGAAGAACCCGAAGCAGGAATACAAGCGCGAGGCGTTCGAGCTTTTCGGCGCCATGGTCGAGGCAGTGAAGCTCGAGGTCATCAAGACCCTCACCGCGGTCGAGATCCGCACGCAGGAAGCCGTGCCCGAGGTAGACGACCGCCAGCACGTCGAAAACGTGCGCCTGCAGCACGCCGAGTACGAAGAGCCGGCGCTGCCCGATGGCAACGGCAATGGCAACGGCGACGTCGCGCTCGCCGAGGCGGCGACCAAGAAGAAGACGCAGCCGATGGTGCGGCACACGCAGAAGGTCGGTCGCAACGACCCGTGCCCCTGCGGCTCGGGCAAGAAATACAAGCACTGCCACGGGAAACTGACGTAACGATGGCGGTCAATCTGCCGCCACCCGATCCCGCAAGCCTCCTTCCCGTTCCCGGCGTCGACCTGGGCGTCGCCATGGCCGGCGTGCGCAAGGCGAATCGCAAGGACCTGCTGGTGATGCGCTTTGGTCCGCACACGCGCGTCGCCGGCGTCTTCACGCAGAACCGCTTTTGCGCCGCGCCGGTGATCCTGGCGCGCAAGCATCTGAAGAACGACGTGCAGGCGCTGGTCGTAAACACCGGCAATGCGAACGCGGGGACCGGCAAGCGCGGCCTCGAGGACGCCATGCGCGTGTGCGAGGCGCTCGCCAGCCACCTCGGCTGCGAGGCGCAGCAGATCCTGCCCTTCTCGACCGGCGTGATCATGGAGCCGCTGCCGGTGGAGCGGATCGTGGCCGGAGTGCCGCACGCACTGCTCCACAAGGACGACTGGCTCTCGGCTGCCGAAGCGATCATGACGACCGATACGGTGCCGAAGGCCTATTCGCGCAAGGTGCGGCTCTCGGGTGGCCAGGCCGTGGTCACCGGCATCGCCAAGGGCGCGGGCATGATCCGGCCCGACATGGCGACCCTGCTCGCCTTCATTGCCACCGACGCGCGTCTTTCCAGCCGCAACCTGCAATCGGTGCTCGAGCGCGTCGCCAAGCGCACGTTCAACTGCGTTACGGTGGATGGCGACACTTCTACCAACGACTCGCTGATCCTCGCGGCGACCGGCGAAGGACCGCGGGCGCGCAGCCGGCGCGACCTGCTCAAGCTGGAGGTGGCCATCGGCGACGTGGCCCGCCACCTGGCCCAGGCCATCGTGCGCGACGGCGAAGGCGCGACCAAGTTCGTTACCATCGATGTCGAGCGCGGGCGCAGAGTCGAGGAGTGCCGGCAGGTGGCGTACGCCATCGCGCATTCGCCGCTCGTAAAGACGGCGTTCTTCGCTTCCGATCCGAACCTCGGGCGAATCCTGGCGGCCATCGGCAATTCCGGCGTCGCGGGACTCGACACCACGAAGATCGAGCTCTACATCGACGCCGTGCGGGTTGCAATTGCGGGTGCCCGGGATCCGGCCTATCGCGAGGAAGACGCCATCGCGGCGATGAAGAAGCCGGAGTTCCGCATCCGCGTGCTGCTGCACCGGGGGATGGCGAGCGCCACCGTGTGGACCTGCGACTTCTCGTTCGACTACGTGAAGATCAACGCGGAATATAGGACGTGATGCGTCGTACGTGAACAAGGACCTGGAAGAGATCCTGCAGCGGCTGGCCGAGATCCTGCCGCGGCCGAGCGCGCCGACCGATTGGACGGCGAGCATCGCCTTTCGCTGGCGCGCAAGCAGCCGTCGCGGCGGTGCGGGATATCTGCAGCCGGTGCGCCAGGTGCACCGCATTCGCTTAGCGGACCTGCGCGGCATCGACAAGCAGATCGAGCGCGTCGAGCAGAACACACGCCAGCTCCTCGCCGGGCTGCCCGCGAACAACGTGCTCCTCACCGGCGCGCGCGGCACGGGCAAGTCCTCGATCGTAAAAGGGCTGCTCAACAAGTACAGCAAGCAGGGGCTGCGCCTGATCGAGGTGGAGAAGAACGATCTGGTCGACCTGCCGCAGATCGTCGATCAGGTGGCGGCGCGCCCGGAGCGCTTTCTCCTATTCTGTGACGACCTGAGCTTCCACGGCGCCGAGGACGGCTATATCGCGCTCAAGGTGGTGCTTGACGGCTCGGTGTCGACCAAGTCGGAAAACCTGCTGATTTACGCGACTTCGAATCGCCGCCACCTCATGCCCGAGTACATGGCGGAGAACCTGGAGACCAAGTACGTCGGCGACGAGATCCATCCCGGCGAGACGGTCGAGGAGAAGATTTCGCTCTCGGAGCGCTTCGGACTGTGGGTGACGTTCTATCCGTTCGATCAGGACGAGTACCTCGACATCGTGCAGCACTGGCTGAAGACGCTCGGCGGCAAGTGGAGCGACGAGGCGCGCGAAGAGTCGCTGCAGTGGTCGCTGCAGCGCGGCTCGCGCAGCGGGCGCGTGGCGTATCAATTCGCGCGCGACTGGGCCGGCCGGCACTCGAAAAAGCCCTGAGGTGATAGAGGTCGCCGCGGCGGTGATCGAGCGCGCCGACGGGCGCTTCCTGCTCGCGCAGCGGCCACCGGGAAAGGTGTACGCGGGCTACTGGGAGTTTCCGGGCGGCAAAGTCGAGGCGGGCGAGCCCGCCGAGCGGGCGCTTGCGCGCGAGCTGCACGAGGAGCTCGGCATCGATGTGCGCACCGCCTATCCGTGGATCACCCGCGAGCATGTCTATCCGCACGGCCACGTGCGGCTCAATTTTTTCCGCGTGCGCGAGTGGCTCGGCGAGCCGCATCCGCGCGAGGGCCAGGCGATCGCCTGGCAGGCGCTCGGCGGCGCCATGGTGGCGCCGATGCTGCCGGCGAATGCCCCGGTGCTCGCGTCCCTCGCGCTGCCGCACGAATATGCCGTGACCGACGCCGCGGGCATGGGGACGGCGCCGATGCTGGCGGCCCTCGAGCGACGGCTGGACGAGGGGCTGCGGCTGGTGCAGCTGCGCGAACCGACGCTCGCGCCGGTGGAGCGCGAGCTCTTCACGACCGAGGTGCTCGGCTTCGCCAAGCGCCATGGCGCGAAGGTGCTGACCAAATCGCCCACGCCGGGCGCCGACGGTGTGCATTACACCGCCGCCGAGCTGATGCGTCTCGAGCGCCGGCCGGGGACTGGCCTGGCTGCGGCGTCATGCCACACGCGGGCAGAGCTCCAGCGCGCCATGGCCCTCGGCCTCGATTTCGCGGTGCTCGGGCCGGTGCTAGAGAAGCCCGGCGCCGAGCCGCTCGGCTGGCGTCGCTTCGCCGAGATGGTGCGCGGTACCCACATTCCGGTCTATGCGATTGGCGGCCTGAGCGCCGCGGACCTGCCGAGCGCGTGGCGGGCCGGCGCGCATGGCGTCGCGATGATCCGCGCCGCCTGGCGCTAGCGCTTGTCCGGGGGCGGCTCGTCGTCGGGCGGCGTCTCGTCGCCCGCCACGCGGTAGCTCTCGCTCGCCCACTGGCCGAGGTCGATCATCTTGCAGCGCTGGCTGCAAAACGGCCGCCACTCGTTTTGAGGAGCGAACGGCGAAAGCGCGCCGCAGCGCGGGCAAGGCACCTGCTTTACAGATTGCAAAACGTGAGCTCGAAGGGCACCTCTCCCTCGGCGGTGCGCTGCGAGCGCGGCTCTTCGCCGTTCACCGCGAGGAAGCGGATATTGAGGACGTACTTGTTGGCGCTGATCTCCGGGACGCAGGCGAGCGCCGGGTCGAGCCGCAGGCGCAGCATCTGCGCGCTCTTGCCGCCGAGCATCTGCTGGAACATGCCCTGCGGCGCGCTGACCGATTGCGGCCGGCCGGAGTCGCGCAGGATGCGCAGGATGATGGCCGAGCCGTCGCGCAGCGGATGAAGCGGGCTCGTCCAGGCGGCCAGCTGGCCGGTGCGTTCCTCGGCCGGCCGGTGCAGCCAGTAATGGTATGAGGGCAGGTCGAACTCGCAGGCGCCGCCCGGGATGGCGGTGCGCTGTTTGATCGACATCAGCCAGTCGTTCTCGCGCAGGTACTGCCCGATCTTCCCGGTCATCGAGAAAAGCGCGCCGGCCGCCTGCTCGATGTCGCGCAGCACGTTCGCGAGGGCATCCTGCGCGATGTCGGGATTGTTGCGGAAGGAAACGAGCACCTGTTTCTGGCGCTCGAGCTCCTGCAGCAGATCGGACTTCAGGTCCGCGCGGCTCACCACCTCGAGGATCTCGAACAGCGTAAGGAGCGCCATGTGGTGGTCGTGCGGGTCGCTGCGCGCGATGAAATGGCGCGAGCGCTCGAACAGGTCTTCAAGCCGCAGCAGCGTGCGGATGCGCTCGTTCAGCGGATATTCGTACGTGATCACGGGGGCTGCGGTGACGCCGAAAGGTGCGCCCGAAAAACTGAGCCGATTCTGCGCGATTTGGACAGCCGGCACAACCCGCTAGTGCGCAGACTGCGCCGCCATTTTCAGGTAGCGCGCATGTAGCGCGCGCACCTGCGACAAGAGCTGCTCGAGCGTGCCGCCGTTGTCGATCAGGTCGTCGGCCGCGGCGCGCCGCGCCTCGCGCGAGGCCTGCTGCGCGACGATGGTGCCGCGGCGATGCGACGCTCGCTTTCGGCCCGGATCATCGGATGAAGCAGCGCTTCCAGCGCGCGCTTCGCCGCGGGGTCGCCGAACACCCGCGCTCGCATGGCATCGCGGTCCATGGCGCCGCTCGGCGCAATGAACGCCTCGCCGAAAAGCCCCTTGATGTGCGGCAGGGCCGCGCCGTCCGCCGCGGTGAGCTCATGCGCGATCGCGTCGGTGTCCACCACCGTGGCGCCCAGGCGCCCGAATTCATCCGCCGCCGCGCTCTTGCCGCTGCCGATGCCGCCGGTCAGGCCGACGACCAGGCGAGGGCTCACAGCCGGTTCACGTACCAGCGCACGAGCGGCTCGCCCCAGAAGAGCGCGATCAGAGCGGCGATGGCGATGTAAGGCCCGAAATGGAAGCGAAAGCCGGCATCCCAGCGGCCGCGCGCCGCGAACATCTGCGCCGCGCCGAAGGCGAGGCCCACGAGCGAGGACAGCAGGATGACGAGCGGCAGCATCTTCCAGCCGAGGAACGCGCCCACCGCCGCGTTCATCTTGAAGTCGCCGTAGCCCATGCCCTCCTTGCCCGTGGCGAGCTTGTAGCCCCAGTACACCAGCCAGAGCGAGAGGTAGCCGGCGAGCGCGCCGATCACCGCGTCGGGCAGTGGCACGAACGCGCCCCTCAGGTTGATAAGCAGGCCGAGCCACGCGAGCGGCAATGTCAGGTCGTCGGGCAGCAACCCGGTCTCCTGGTCGATGAAGGCGAGCGCGATGGTGAACCAGACGAAGACGCTCGCGCCGAGCGCGGCGAGCGTCGGACCGAAGTGCCAGAACGAAAAGGCGGCGCCGAGGCCGCCCAGCAGCTCGACCAGCGGGTAGCGAGCGCTGATCGGCGTCTTGCAGCTCGAGCACTTGCCGCGCAACGCAAGCCAGCTAACGACCGGGATGTTTTCGAGGGCGCCGATCGGGTGAGCGCACTTTGGGCAGCGCGAGCGCGGCGCCACCAGGTCGAGGGGCGGCTCTGCCGCGACCGGCTGCCCGGCAAGCTCTGCGCACTGTGCGCGCCATTCGCGCTCCATCATGCGCGGCAGCCGATGGATGACGACGTTCAGGAACGAGCCGACGCACAGCCCGAACACCAACGCCAGCCAGGGAAGAACGGCTGGCTGTGCGAGCCAGCCGAGGGTTACCATCGGCTTATACGGCCTGGCCGATCTTGAAGATCGGCAGGTACATGGCGATCACCATGCCGCCGATCAGCGTGCCGAGGACCACCATGATCATCGGCTCCATGAGCGAGGAGAGTGCTTCCACGGCGTCGTCGACTTCCGCCTCGTAGAAGTCCGCGACCTTCCCCAGCATGGCGTCGAGCGCACCGGTTTCCTCGCCGATCGAGCACATCTGCAGCACCATGTTCGGGAAGACGTTGGTGTTCTGCATGGCGACCGTGAGCGCCGTGCCAGTGGAGACTTCCTGCTGGATCTGCTTGGTGGCGGTGGCGTAGACGTAATTGCCCGCGGCACCACCAACCGAGTCGAGCGCTTCCACCAGCGGCACGCCGGCGGCGAACATGGTCGAGAGCGTGCGCGTCCACCGCGCAATCGACGACTTCCTCACCAGGTCGCCGAATACCGGCAGCTTCAGCATCATGCGGTCCATCGCGATCTGCACCGCGAGCGAGCGCCTCCAGGCTTCGAAGAAGCCATAGATGCCGGCGCCGAGCACCGGGAAAATGATGAACCAGTAGGCGACGAACCAGTCCGAGATCGCCATGACGAAGAGGGTCGGCGCCGGCAGGTCGGCGCCGAAGCTCGTGAACACCTGCTTGAAGGCCGGGATCACGAAAATCATGATCACCGCCGTGATGATGAACGCCACCGCAACGATCGCGATCGGGTAGAAGAGCGCCGCCTTGATCTTCGACTTGATGGCGAGGATCTTCTCCTTGTAGACCGCCAGTCGGTCGAGAAGCGACTCGAGAATTCCCGCCTGCTCGCCAGCCGCCACCAGGTTGCAGAACAGCGCGTCGAAGTGCAGCGGATATTTGCGGAACGCGCTCGCGAGCGGCGAGCCGGTCTCGACGTCGGCCTTTATCTCCATCAGCAGCTTGGCGACCGCCGGGTTGCTGGCGCCCTTGCCGACGATGTCGAACGATTGCAGGAGCGGCACGCCGGCCTTCATCATCGTCGCGAGCTGGCGCGTGAAGAGCGCGATGTCCTTCTCCCGCACCTTGCCGCCGGCGGCTCTCTTCTGCTTCTTGACCTTCTGCACCATGATGCCTTGCCGGCGCAGAGTCGCGTTCACCGCGGCCTCGCTCACCGCGCGGAGCTCGCCGCGAATCGTCTTGCCTGCTTTGTCCTTGCCCTCCCAGGCAAAGACGAATTCCTTCGGCCCCTTGGCGATGGATGCTGCAGCTGCGGTTGCCATTTTTAGAAGCTCCCTCCCACTTCCGGACCGAGCATCTTGCCCCCGGCGGTAGCGTTTGTAAAGCCTGAGGTTTCCGCTCTAAGCCACTGTCGTCTCTGTACTTTCTACATCGGTAACTGGTCGGAAAATCCTCACAGTCTTTATCGTCCGGCCTTGGGTGTGGACGATCTCCATCGGCACGTTGCCGATCTTGACCGCCACGTCCGCGTCGGGGATCTCGCGCAAATATTCCACGATCAGCCCGTTCAGGGTCTTTGGTCCGTCGGTCGGAAGCGACAGTCCGAGGGCGCGGTTGACCTCGCGCACCGGCATGGCGCCCTCGGCGGTGGCCGTGCCGTTCTCGTCCCAGGCGAGCGGCCCGGCGGTCGGCAGCGTGGTGGTGAACTTGCCGATGATTTCCTCGATGATGTCCTCCAGGGTCACGAGGCCCATCAGCTCGCCATACTCGTCGACCACCAGCGCAATGCGCTCGCGGTTCTCCTGGAAGTACTGCATCTGGCCGAGGGCCGATGTGCTCGCCGGTACGTAATAGGGCTCATCGAGCACGGCGAGCAGCGCCTGCTCGTCGAGCGCCCCGGCGTGCAGGGCGCCGAGGATCTTGCGCACATGCAGGATGCCGGCGATATCGCCCTCGTGGTTGCGAAAGACCGGCAAGTGCCGGTGATACGTAGTGGCAAGCTGGCGCGATACGGTGTGCATGCCGTCTTCCAGGCAAACGGACTCGATGCGCGAGCGCGGCACCATGATGTCCTGCACGGTGATCGCGCCGACGTCGAACAGGTTTAGCAGGATCGACAAGTGCTTCTTCGGCATGAAGGTCGAGGACTCGAGCACCAGCGTGCGGATCTCCTGCGGCGAGAGCTTCGGCGTCTCGGTGTCCTGGCCGGGCCTGATGCCGACCACGCGCAGCAGCGGACGCGCGAAGAGGTTGATGAACCAGGCCGGAATGTCGAGCAGGTAGAGCGCCACCTTCACCGGCATCGAAAGCCATAGCCCCACGTGGTCGGCATGCGTGGCGCCGATCACCTTGGGCGTGATTTCGGCGAACACGATGATGATGAAACCGACCACGATGGGGGTGAGGAAGACCACCAGGCGGTCTTCGCCGAAGAGCTGCGCGGCGATGAAGCCCGCCACCGTGGTGGCCCCGGTGATGGCGAGCGTATTGCCGATCAGGATGCCGCCGAGCAGCCGGTCGGTGCGTTTGAGCAGCTCCGCGACGCGCGCCGCGGCGCTCTCGCCCTCGCTCACCAGGTGCTTCAGGCGATAGCGATTGATCGCCATCATCGCCGTCTCGGCGATCGAGAAGAACGCCGAGACGACCAGCAGGAAGACGAATACCCCGACCATCCAGCCGAGCGACAGCCCCCCTGCGGGGAAGAGATGTTCCATCAGGCGCGGTGCAGCAGAACCTCGAGCACGAAGCGGCTGCCGGGATAGGCGAGCATCAGCAGCACGAAGCCGGTGACCGTCCAGCGCAGCGCGGTGCGCCCGCGCCAGCCGTAGCGCCAGCGCCCGATGAGCAGCAGGCCGAAGATCAGCCAGGAGAGCACCACGAACACGGTCTTGTGCTCGAAGCGCATGGCGCGGCCGATGAACGCTTCCGAATAGAGCATGCCGAAGGCAAGCGTTGCGGTCAGGACGGCGAACGCCGCGCCGATCAGCACGAACACCACGCGCTCGAGCGAGAGGAGCGGCGGCAGGTTGGCGAGCGGCCCGTCGCGCCCGGGCATGCCGTGCAGCCGCCGCTCGACGCGTGCGATGAGCAGCGCGTGCAGCATGGCGAGCGCGAACAGACTGTAGGCAAGCATGCCGGCGAGCAGATGCAGGCGGAACACGAACGACACCGGATCGGGCGTCACCCGGCCGGCGAAGAAGGCGGGCAGGGGCGCGCATACGCCGGCGGCCGCCAGCACCAGGGGATAGAGCGCTTCGATCGGCAGGAAAAACGCCTCGATCCAGCACATGAGCACGGCGAGGAACATCATGGCGGAGAGCGCCTGCGCGAAGCCGAAGCGCAGCTCCGGGCCGGCGAATATGTCGCGGTAGAGCGCTGCGCCCTGTACGACGAGCGGCAAGAGGAGCGCGGCGCTTTCCCACAGCGCGAGCCGCGGCGCCTGCGCCGCGCGCCAGCGCGTATTCCAGAAGTGCCAGGCAAGGACTAGGTACGCGGTCGCCGCGATGCCGTGAATTACAATGTCGGGCACCTCCCCAGTCTAACACCCGATGCTTGAAACCCTGACTGCACGGCTCGCGCGCATCGTCAAGCAAGTGCGCGGCGAAGCGCGGCTGACCGAAGCGAACATCCAGGAAGCGCTGCGCGAAGTGCGCATCGCGCTCCTCGAGGCGGATGTCGCGCTGCCGGTGGTGAAGCACTTCATCGAGGCGGTGCGCGCGAAGGCGCTCGGCGCCGAGGTCGTCGGCAGCCTCACGCCGGGCCAGGCACTGGTCGGCGTGGTGCATCGCGAGCTGAGCGCGCTCATGGGCGAGGCGAACGTGCCGCTCAACCTTGCGACGCAGCCGCCCGCCGTCATTCTCATGGCCGGCCTGCAGGGCTCGGGCAAGACGACGACGAGCGGCAAGCTCGCGCGGCTGCTGGTGGCGCAGAAAAAGAGCGTTGCGCTCGTATCCTGCGACGTGTATCGCCCGGCCGCCATCGAGCAGTTGAAGACCGTCGCCGGGCAGGCGGGCGGGCAGTTCATACCCTCGAGCGCGGGGGAAAAGCCGGTGGACATCGCGCGCCGCGCGCACGAATTCGCGCGCACGCACTACCTCGACGTGCTGATCGTCGATACGGCCGGGCGCCTCGCCATCGACGAGGAGATGATGCGCGAGATCGCCGAGCTGCACGGGCTGCTGCAACCGATCGAGACGCTCTTCATCGTCGATGCGATGCAAGGCCAGGACGCGGTCAACGTCGCGCGCGCCTTCAACCAGCGACTGCCGCTGACCGGCGTGATCCTCACGAAGCTCGACGGCGACTCGCGCGGCGGTGCCGCGCTCTCGGTGCGCCACGTCACCGGGCAACCGATCAAGTTCGCCGGCGTCGCCGAGAAGCTTTCCGGACTCGAGCCCTTCCATCCCGAGCGCATGGCGGCACGCATCCTCGGCATGGGCGACATCCTGTCGCTGGTCGAGGAGGCGCACGCCAAGATCGACCTGGAAGAGGCCAAGCGCGTCGCCGAGAAGGTGAAGAAGGGCAAGGGCTTCGATCTCGAGGACTTCAAGCAGCAGATCGCGCAGATGAAGAAGATGGGCGGCGTCGCCTCGCTCATCGACAAGCTGCCGGCGCAGCTCGCGGGGCAGGTCGATCCGGCGAAGCTCGCCGACGACAAGCAGCTCAAGCGCATCGAAGGCATCATCAGCTCGATGACGCCGCAGGAGCGCGCCAAGCCCGAGCTGATCAAGGCATCGAGGAAGCGCCGCATCGCTTCCGGCGCCGGCGTGTCGGTGCAGGCGGTCAATCAACTGCTCAACCAGTTCGAGCAGATGCAGAAGATGATGAAGATGATGAAAGGCGGCAACCTGCAGCGCATGATGCGCAACCTGAAGGGCGTGCTTCCGGGAATGCGTTAGCGCTGCGGCTTTTCACGCAGCGGGGCTCGGCGATCACGGCTAACATTGCGCCGGGAATGAGCCAGCGCCCCACCGAGACGTCCGCCGACAACAGTCGCACGCTCGTCTCGAGCGTGCTGTTTCTCGACCTGGCCGGTTACTCGCGCTTCGGGGTCACCGACCAGATCCGGCTCAAGAAAACCTTCAACGACGTGCTGTCCGCGGCGCTCGCGGACATGGATGCGCGCGAGCGCGTGGTCATCGATACGGGCGACGGCGCGGCGGTCGCGTTCCTCGGCGACCCGGAGCGCGCCCTCTTTGCCGCGCTCGCCGTGTTCGACAGCGTCGGCGAGCTGCCCGTGCGCATGGGCATCAACCTCGGCCCGGTGCACGTCAACCGCGACATCAACGGCCAGGAAAACGTCATCGGCGACGGCATCAACGTGGCCCAGCGCATCATGTCGTTCGCGCAGCCGGGGCAGCTGTTCGTCTCGCGCACCTTCTACGACACGGTGCAGCTGCTCTCGGGCGAGTACGCCACGCTCTTCCAGGCGGTTGGCGGGCGCACCGACAAGCATGCGCGCACGCACGAGGTGTTCGCCATGAATCCCGCGGTGCGCGTCGGGCGGCGCGCCGCCGAGACGCAGCGCCTGCGCGCGCAGCGGCGCGCGAGCGGGCCGGCCGCGGCCGCGGCCCCGGGGCGCGCCACGGTGTCCGATGCCGGCACGCGCTTGATCATCTCCGGCGCCACGCGCGAGTCGGTCGAGGCCGAGCTCGCGCGCTTTGCCGCCGCGGGCGTGAAGGTGCTCGCCGCTCCGGCGCTGGTCGGCGCCAAGTGGATGGCGACCTGCGAGAACCGCCGTGCCGCGGTGCGCGTCAATGTCGAGCAGCTCGGCATGAAGAGCATCATCACGGCGTCGACGCGCGAGGCGGTGGAGCTCAAGCTGAAAGAGCTGCTCGGCTTCGGCGCGCGCGTGGACCGCGAGATCGAGCAGATCGACGGCGTCTGGACCGCCGTCTGCGACAACCCGCGCTAGCGGCGCAGCAGAACTTCCATCTCGGCGCCGCTTTTTGCCTCGTGCATCGCCCGGCTGACGGCGACGCTTCGCTCCTGATAGCGACGAGCGCCGTCGGCGTCGCCCGCGGCGTCGGCGGCGCGCGCGAGCTCGGCGAGATCGGCGAGGATCTTGCGCGGGTCGCCCAGCTCCCGGTCGATGTCGAGCGCCGAGCGCAGCGGCTCGAATGCCGCGGACGGCTCACCGGCCGCGATACGCGAGCGGCCGAGGATGCGCAGCGCGTTCGCCGCCTCCGCGCGGCCCGCCTCGCCGCGCGAGCGCTCCGCGGCCGCCAGCGCCAGGCGGGCAGCCTCGGCCGGCCGGCCGGACTCGAGCTCGATTTGCGCTCGCACGTTGAGGAGCGTCGCGGCGTACTCGCAGCTCGTCTGCGCGCAGTGCCGCTCGGCTTCGCCGGCCCATAGCGTCGCCGCGCCGAGGTTGCCGCCGGCGAGCTCGAGGATGGCGCGCCGCAGCTCCGTCTGGATTTTGCGTCGCTCGGAGAAATTGACGCGCGGCGCGTCGAGTACCGCGGCGAGCGCGTCGCGCGCCTGCGCGTCGCGCCCCAGCCACTGGTTGACGATCGAGAGATTGATGGCGTTCGCCGCGATGGCGTCGGCGTTCTCCAGCGACGTGGCGATGCGCAGCGCCTCCCCATAGAAGCGTGCCGCTCCCCCGTAATCGCCCGAGCGCGCGAGTGCCGCCGCGCGCGCCTCCGCCTCGGTCAGCCGTGCCTGAGCGGGCGAGCCGCGATTGAGCACGGGGCTGCTGCAGCCTGCGGCGAGCGCCAGCAGCGCCGCGGCGAGCCACAGGGCGAGCGGCCGGCTCAACGGCCGCGCCCTCTGCCCTGCGCCTCGAAGCTGTCGATGGGCAGCATGCCGTCGCTCGAGTCCTTGAAGCTGTCGGCGAGCGGCCAGACGCGCTTCGCGGCGCTGAGCACGTCGCCCGCCTCGCGCGCGGCGCTCTCGCCCTGATCGAGGAGCGGGCGGGCGCTCTTCAGCGTGGCCTGCGCCTCCTCTCCGGTTTTCTTCAGCTGGGTGGCTGCGGCGTCGATCTTCGTTGAAAGCAGGGGCACCGCCTGCTCCACGGTGCCGGCGGCGCGCTCGGCGGCCGCGAGCGTCGCTCCGGCCTGCCGATTGAGCTCGAGGGTGGCCTTGGTGGTCTGCTGCACCAGCTCGCGCACGGCGCGATGCGTGGCTGGCAGCTGCTCGACCTCCTGGCGAAGCGCCGCGAGGATGCGGCTGATGTCTTCACCCGAACGGCCGACCTGCGCCATCGCCTGCTTGATCTCGTTGAATGCCGGCACCGCCTGGCGCCGGAACTCGTCGATGATCTCGGAGACGCCGCGCGCCGGCTCGAAGGGGATCAGCGCCCCTTCGGCGAGCGGCATCATGCTTCTGCCCGGCACGATGTCGATCACCGCGGTGCCGATGACGCCGGACTCACGCGCGTGCCGGGCGAACGAGCCCTGCGGGATGCGCGGCAGATACTGGCCGAGGATCGAGAGCTGCACATCGACGCCGCCCTCGGCGAGGCTCAGCTCGCCCACCTGGCCGATGGTGAAGCCATGCAGCTTGACCGGCATGCCCTTGTTGATGCCGAGCGCGTTGGCCGTGACGAAGTGAAGCGGCGACTGGTGCACGAGCCAGCCCTGCTTGTAGGCCACGAGGCCCATGAACCCGCCCACCATGGCGAGCGCGATGAGGAGGAACACGTTCACCTTGAGCACCAGCCGGCTGAAGCGGCCCGATGGCAGCGGCTTGCTCATGCTTCCTCCCGGGTGTCGACATAGACGAGCGTGCCTTGCGGCGCTCGCGCGCGGTATTCGGCTTCGAAGCGCGCCGTGTGCAGGCATTCCGCACGAGACAGGCCGTCCTCGAGCGCGTCGAAGATCATGAGCTGTGGCGCCGCCACCAGGCTGCGCACGAAGCTCGCGAGCTTGCGTTCCAGCACGCCGAGCTCCTCCGGCAGCCGCGCGAAAAACGCGGCGGCATCGGCGCCGAAGGCGCCCAGCACTGCACGGGCGAGCTCCGCCACCTGCTCGAGAGTCGGCCGGCCGTGGTAGGCCGCGGGCAGCGCGATGTTTTCCCAGGCGTTGAGATTCGCCACCAGCCCGACGATCGGCGAGACGGCGCCGACCTTTGCGCGCAGGCGGGCACGTCCCGCAGGCGCGAGCGTGCTGGCGGCCTCCCCGAAGAGCTCGAGCTCTTCGCCGGGCTCGCAGCGTGCCTTGAGCATCGCCGTCACCAGGTGCGCCTTGGCGTCCTCGTCGGGCACGTGCAAGCGGGTGACGCCACCCTTCGGCGCGCTCAGCTCGATCTCGTGGCGCGCGCTCTTGCGCCGGTAGCGCAGCGCGAGCTCGCTCATACGTTGGCCTTCACCAGGCCGAAGAACAGGATGCCGAACACCACATAGGCGAACACCGCGTTGATCAACAGCACCAGCATCGCGCTCTGCATGACGGCGCGCGTCACCACCTTCGGTACCGCGTTCTGGGTCAGATCCGGTGGGTTGAGGCCGTGCCAGCAGCAGCATGCGGCCACCGCATAGCCGAAGAGCAGGCTCTTGATCACCGAGTAGTAGAAGTCAACCGGCGTGAACAGCTCGAACAGGCGCCCGGCGAGCTCGGTGAAGGTCGCTTCGATGATGAACGGACTGAGCGCCAGGCCGCCCAGCACCGCGAGGAACTGCACATAGAAGGTCAGCACGGCGGTCGCAAGCATCACCCCCGCGACCCTTGGCAGCACGAGGTAGTCGTAGAGGTCGATGCCGAGGTAGCGCAGCGCCCGCGTCTGGCCGGAGATGCGCATCATCGCCATCTCCGCCGACACCGCCGTGCCGGTCCGCAGGATCACGACCGCCGCTGCGGCGAGCGGGCCGAGCTCGCGGAATACGAGCAGCAGCAGGATCTTCACCGCCAGATCCACGTCCGCGTCGAGCATGTCCATCAGCACTGCGATGATGATCACGCCGAGCAGGCAGGCGCGCAGCACGACGCCGGTAGCGGCGGTGACGCCGGTGAAATAAACCTGGCGCAGGAACGACTCGAAGATCGGCGGCACGGCGAGGCGCGGCGCGCGCACCGCGACGTTCAGAGATAGCTGGATCCCGCCCTCGATCTCGCGCAGGGCCTGCAGCATTCGTCCCTCCCTCCCGCGCCGGATTGTCGCATCAGCGGTCCGCGCCGATTGTCCAAAATCGTGCGTTTTTCCCGTATAATCCGCGCCTTTTCGCAAGGCTCGGAGCAATTCCAGATGGTGGTGATTCGACTGCGGCGCGGTGGCGCCAACAAGCGTCCGTTCTACCACCTGGTGGTGGCGGACTCGCGGCGCGCGGCGTCGGGCAAGTTTCTCGAGCGTCTCGGCTTCTACGATCCAAAGGCGCCGCAGGGACGCGAGGCGTTGCGCGTCAACCTCGAGCGCGTCAAGCACTGGCAGGGTCGCGGCGCGCAGCTCTCGGCAACCGCCGGGCGCCTGGTCAAGCAGTTTGCCAAGAAGGCCGCCTGACCGGCCTCATTTGTCCTTATTGGACATGGGCCGCGTTGCCGGATCGTATGGCCTGCGCGGCTGGATCAAGGTGGTACCGGGAGGTGGTGTAGCGCAGGCGCTCGCCGGCGCGCGCGAATGGTGGCTCGGCGAGCAGCGGTACGACGTAAGCGAAGCGAAGCTCCATGGCGCGACGGTGGTGGCGAAGCTCGCCGGGATGGAAAGCCGCGAGCAGGCGCTGGAGCTGAAGGGCGCTCGTGTCGCCGTGGAGCGCGCGGCGCTCGGCGACCCGGGCGAAGGACATTACATCCTGGTCGACCTGGTCGGGCTGGAAGTGCGCAACGAGCAGGGCGACGTCCTGGGCACCGTGAAGCGGTGGTTCTCCAACGGCCCGCAGGACGTGATGGAAGTCGCAGGTGAACGAACGCGCCTCATCCCCTGGGTGAGCGCGATCGTGAAAGAGGTGGATCTCGCCGGCCGGCGTATCCGTGTCGACTGGGATCGCGAGTGGTGAAGCGGTTCGACGTCGTGACGCTCTTCCCGGCGATGTTCGCCGCCGTGAGCGAGCACGGCGTCACGAGCCGCGCGTTGCAGGCGGGGCTGTGGCAGCTGCGCACGTGGAATCCGCGTGATTTCACGGCCGACCACTACCGCACTGTCGACGACCGGCCCTATGGCGGCGGGCCGGGCATGGTGATGCTCGCCGAGCCGCTCGAGCGGACGCTCGATGCGGTGCAGGTGGCGGGCGGTGGCCGAGTGATCTACCTCTCGCCGCAGGGCGGGCGGCTCGATCACCGCAAGGTGATGGCGCTTTCGCAGGAGAGCGCCCTCACGTTGCTGTGCGGCCGTTACGAGGGCGTGGACGAGCGCCTGTTGCAGCGCCGGGCGGACGAGCAGCTCTCGCTCGGGGACTACGTCCTCTCGGGTGGCGAGCTCGCCGCGATGGTGCTGATCGATGCCTGCGTGCGCCAGCTGCCCGGGGCGCTGGGCGACGAGCAGTCGGCGCTGGAAGAGTCGTTCGCCAACGGGCTGTTGGATTGCCCGCACTACACGCGGCCGGAGGCGTATGGCGGGGAGCGGGTGCCGGAAGTGCTGCTCTCCGGGCATCATGAGAACATTAGGCGCTGGCGGCTGAAGCAGGCGCTGGGACGGACATGGTTGCGCCGGCCCGAGCTGCTTCAGGCGCGCGGGATGAGCGCGGAAGAGCAGCGGTTGCTGGCCGAGTTCCAGCGTGAATATCGAGGCGGGAGCTGAACATGGATCTGATCAGGACGATCGAGCAGGAAGAGCTGAAACGGCTGGGGCGCAACATTCCGGACTTCTCCCCGGGCGACACCGTGCTCGTCAATGTGAACGTGGTCGAGGGCGAGCGGAAGCGCGTGCAGGCGTTCGAGGGCATGGTGATCGCGAAGAGGAACCGCGGCCTCAATTCCTCGTTCATCGTGCGCAAGATCTCCTCGGGCGAGGGCGTCGAGCGCACTTTCCAGACCTATTCGCCGCTCATCGCCTCGATCGAGGTGAAGAGGAAGGGCGACGTGCGCCGCGCCAAGCTCTACTACCTGCGCGGGCGCTCCGGCAAGTCGGCGCGCATCAAAGAAAGAATCGGCGAAGCTAGCGAGAAGGCGGGCGGCGCCGAGGGCGAAGCGCAAGAGTAAGGGCGTAAAATCGGGCCATGCGCAGAGACGCCACTGCGATCAGCCCGATTACCGAGATCGTTGCCGAGATCCGGGCCGGCCGGATCGTCATCCTGATCGACGACGAGGACCGCGAGACTGCCGGGAGACGTTTTACGAGAAAACCCTCATGGAGTTCAGGTCTTTCGGTACGTGGGTCAGCACCTCGGCCCCATCCGGCGTCACCAGCACATCGTCCTCGATGCGGACGCCCCCCCAGCCGGGAAGGTAG
>JAEKLK010000107.1:0-3766 GCA_019509895.1 Betaproteobacteria bacterium
GCCGTGCCCGACATCCAGTTCCTCTTCCAGGGCGCGCCGCTCGCCGCGGCGCCGTATCTCTTCAAGCCGTTCGTCGACGCTTTCGCCTGCGTGGTGGTGCTGCTCAGGCCCGAGAGCCGCGGCCGCGTCGAGCTTGCTTCCAGCGACCCGGCGAAGCCGCCGCGCATCCGCCAGAACCTGCTCGCGCACGAGGGCGACTGGCGGACGCTCCGCTCGGGCATCCGCCTCGCGCGACAGGTAACCGGCAAGGCGCCGCTCGCCAAGTACATTGCGGGCGAGATCGCGCCGGGCGCCGGCAAGGACTCCGATGCCGAGCTCGACGCGCATATTCGCGCCACCTCGATTACGGTGCATCATCCGCTCGGGACATGCCGCATGGGAGACGTGGTGGACGAGGAGCTGCGCGTGCGCGGGGTCGAGCGCCTGCGGGTGGTCGACGCCTCGGTGATGCCCGATCTCGTCGGCGGCAACATCAACAGGCCGGTGATGATGATCGCCGAGAAGGCCGCCGACCTGATCCGCGGAAGAACGCCGCTTGAACCGCTCCATTGACGCGCTCGCCACCGCGCTCGAGAAGCTGCTCGGCGCGGCGCTGATCGTCGCCGTGCTCTACAACTTCGTGAACGTGGTGGGCCGCTACATCGTCGGGCGCACCTTCATCTCGGCCGACGAGGTGCAGATCTACATCATGGTGTACATCGCCTTCCTCGGCGCGGCGGTGGCAACCTGGCGGCGCGCGCATCTGCGCATGGACGTGCTGGTGCATCGCCTGCCGCATCGCGCGCAGGCGGTGCTCGGCGTGGTCGAGCTCGCGCTGACCGTGGTGCTCGCGGCATTCGTCTGCTACGTCGCCTGGGGCTATGTGAAACAGATGGCCGGCCTCGACGCGCGCAGCCAGAATGCCGGCATTCCGATGTGGATCCCGCACAGCGCGATCCTCATCGGCTTCGGCTTGATCGCGGTGCTCGCGATACTGCAATTCATTCAATTGTGGAGAAAGGGAGAAGGACCATGATGCGGTGGCTAGCAATGGCGGCTGCGGTGCTCGTCGGCACAGCGCAGGCGCAGCAGCAGTTCACGATGAAGCTTTCCACCTCGACCTCCGGCGATGCGCTGGTCGAGTGGCTGAATACCTTCGCCAAGGGCGTGAACGCGGGCTCCGGCGGCCGCATCAAGGCCGAGGTGTATCCGGCGAGCCAGCTCGGCTCGATCCCCCGCACCATCGAAGGCGTGGCGCTCGGCACGATCGAGATGTCGTTCAACGCCTCTGGCTTCTACGAGCCGCTCGAGCCGCGCTTCGCCGTGCTCTCGGCGCCGGGACTCTTCGACAGCCAGGAGCACGGCTTCAAGGTGCTGAACGACCCCGCAATTCGCCAGCGCCTTGCCAGCTTTGGTGCGGCGAAAGGCGTGGAGGCGCTCAGCATCTTCATCCCGAGCCAGTACGTGATCGTGTCGCACAAGCCGATCAACACGCTCGCCGACTTCAAGGGCCAGAAGATCCGCGTGCCGGGGTCGCCCTTGCAGATCGAGCCGCTCAAGCGCTTCGGCGCCTCGCCGCTCTCGATGCCTTTCGGCGATGTGCTGCCGGCGCTGCAAAACCGCACCATCGACGGGGTCTGGGCGGGCACGACGCTCTTCACCGCGCTCAAGTTCTACGACATCGCGAAGAGCATGACCTACCTGCCGTCGCACTGGGCGGCCACCGTGCCGCTCGTCAACCGCAACTTCGTGAAGTCGCTTGGGCCCGATCTCGAGAAGATCGTCCGCGAGGAGGCGAGGAAGGCGGACGAGCACACGCTGAAGTGGGCGGCCGACGACATCAAGAAATCGGAGCGCATCTGGGCCGAGCACGGCGGCAAGGAGATCCATCTCCCGCAGGCCGAAGAGAAGCGCTTCCTCGACGAGTCGATCGCCGCGGACCGGCCGATCCTCACCGCGACGCCGCAGGGCAAGGAGGACTACGAGGCGTTCGCCGCCGCCGCGCAAAAGTATCGCCGGTGAAGGCGCTTCGCTTCGAGCGCACGGGGGACCTTTCGTACCTGCAGCTCGTCGAGCTGCCGACGCCGCGTGCCGCGAGCGATGACGTGCTCGTCCGCGTGCGCGCCGCCGGCATCAACCGCAGCGATGTCTCGAACGTGCTCGGCGCGCACCAGTACACCACGGTGCCGCGCGTGCCCGGCCGCGACTTCGCTGGCGTTACCGATCGGGGTGAAGCAGTGTGGGGCAGCGGCGCCGAGCTCGGCTTTCGCCGCGACGGTACGCACGCCGAATACGTGCTCGTGCCGCGCGCGGCGCTGGCGCCGAAACCGCGCTCGATCTCCTTCGAGCAGGCGGCCGCCTGCGGCGTGCCTTACGTGACGGCGTGGCAGACGCTCGAGCTGGCCCGCGCCGAGGAGGGCGCCAAGGTGCTCGTCATCGGCGCCGGCGGCGGCGTCGGTTCGGCCACCATGCAGCTCGCGCGACTGCGCGGCGCCAAGGCCGCAGGCGCGGTCCGCGCAAGGCAGGGGTCAGGTCTTGAATTCGCGCATGCCGATGCGTCAATTCAAGACCTGACCCCGGAGCAGTTGGCGAATAGCTGGGACGTGATCGTCGATACAACCGGACGCTTTCTCGCCGCGTCGATCGCGGCGCTCGCGCGCGGCGGGCGCGTGGTGGTGATGGTGTCGCCGGGGCAGGGAACCGAGCCGGTGCCCGTGCGCGATCTCTATCGGCGCGAAGCGAGCATCGTCGGCGTCAACTCGCTCCTGCACTCCTCGGTCGAATGCGGCGAGCTGCTGCGCCGCCTCGCGCCGCATTTCGAAAGCGGCGCGTTGCGCGCGCCCGAGCGCATCCAGCCGCACCCGCTGGGTACCGGGGCGTATGCCGCGCTCAAGGGCGGCGCGAGCGGCAAATTCGTTTTCACCTTCGGGGATTGACCATGGGATATGCCGCGCTCGTCCTTGCGCTGATCGCCAACATCGCCGGCGCGCAGGACTATCCGTCGAAGCCGATCCGGCTGATCTTGCCGCAGTCGCCGGGATCGGCGACCGACGTGCTGGCGCGACTCATCGCGCCGAGGATGAGCGAAGCGCTCGGCCAGCCGCTGCTCATCGACAACCGTGCGGGCGCCGGCGGCATCGTCGGCGCGGAGACCGCCGCCAAGTCGCCGCCCGATGGCTACACGGTGCTGGTGGGTGCCTCGGCGTGGATCACTGTCTCGCCGCATACCTACAAGAAGCTGAACTATGACCCGCTCACGGATCTCGCGCCGGTCTCGCTCTTCGCCATCAGCCAGGTGCTGCTGGTGGTGAATCCGTCGCTTCCGGCCGGCAACGTGCGCGAGCTGGTGGCGCTGATGAAGGCGAAGCCTGACCAACTCAACATGGCCTCCGCCGGCATCGGCTCGACCAGCCACCTGGCGGGCGTACTCCTCACCTCAGTGACCGACACGCGCGCGTTGCACGTGCCATACAAGGGTGCCGGCGGCTCGATCGGCGCGGTCGTCGCGAACGAGGCGCACTGGACCTTCACGCCGATGCAGGGACCGCTCGCCTTCGTGCGCGCGGGCAGGCTGCGTGCGCTCGCGGTCGGCGGCTCGAGCCGCTCGAGCGCGCTGCCCGACGTGCCCACGGTGGCCGAGTCCGGCTATCCGGATTACGAGCTCACGAGCTGGTACGGCTGGCTGGTGCCGCGCGGCACGCCGGCCGCGGTGGTCGACCGGCTGCACGCCGCGACCGTCGCGGTGATGGGCTCGGCGGAAGTGCGCGAGCAGGTGATGAACCAGGGC
>JAEKLK010000107.1:3802-6788 GCA_019509895.1 Betaproteobacteria bacterium
CAGGGCGCCGAGCCGAAGACGACGACGCCGGCGGAGTTCTCGCGCTTCATCCGTGCCGAATACGAGCGCATCGGGCGGGTGGTGAAGGCGGCCGGCGTCACGGCCGAGTAGCGTGCGCATCGTCGACGCCCACATCCACATATGGGCGAAAGGTACGCCGCGCGCCGCCCACCGACAGCAGCCCTATTCGGCGGAAGAAGCGCTTGCCGACATGGAGGCCGCCGGCGTCGACGCCGCCGTAATCCAGCCGCCGGCCTGGGATCC
This sequence comes from Betaproteobacteria bacterium, assembly GCA_019509895.1. Lineage (GTDB taxonomy): Bacteria > Pseudomonadota > Gammaproteobacteria > Burkholderiales > SG8-39 > SCGC-AG-212-J23. The sequence goes on from JAEKLK010000107.1 coordinate 4,067, forward strand.
CGACGCCAATGCCATCGCGCTGGACGCGGCGCGCCGCTATCCCGGACGCTTCGCGGTGCTCGGCAACTTTCCGCCCGATGCGCCCGACGGCCCGGAACTGCTCGCGCGCTGCAAAGCACAGCCCGGCATGCTCGGCCTGCGCTACATCTTCAACGAGCCTCGCCATGCGCGTTGGCTGGCCGGCGACGAGGTCGAGTGGCTCTGGCGCGGCGCCGCGCAGCGCGACATTCCGATCGCGCTCGCCGCGGCGGCGTATCTGCCGCAAGTCGGCGAGCTGGCGCAGCGCCATCCGCGCCTGCGCCTGCTGATCGATCATCTCGGCGTGCCGCTCAACGCCACCGGCGACGCGGCCTTCCGGCAGCCGCCCGATCTCATCGCGCTGGCGCGCCATCCGAACGTGGCGGTCAAGGCGACTGGCGTGCCGGCCTATGCGACGGACAGCTATCCGTACCGCAGCATCCACGCGTCGCTCAAGCGCATCTTCGACGCCTTCGGCCCCCGGCGCTTCTTCTGGGGCACCGACATCACCAAGATGCCGTGCACCTGGCGCCAGTGCGTCACGCTCTTCACCGAGGAGCTGCCGTGGATCGCGCGCGAGGATCTGCGCTGCGTGATGGGCGACGCGCTCTGCGAATGGCTCGGCTGGCAACCTGGAATTCGGGTCCAGGACCCGAATTAGCGAATGCAGGATTTCTATCGCCAGCTGCCCAAGGTCGAGCTGCACTGCCATCTGCTTGGCACGGTGCGCCCAGCCACCTTCATCGACCTTGCGCGCGAAGCGAACGCGCCGATACCGCAGAAGGAAATCGAGGCGTTCTACATCCGCGGCGAGAAGCCGGTCGGCGTGCTGCGCGCGTTGCGCATGCTCGATGAAATGATCCGGCGCCCCGAGCACCTGCACCGCATGACGGCCGAATACCTTCAGGATCCTGCGGCGCACGGCGTGCGCTACGCCGAGATCTTCTGGAACCCGACCGGCACGGCGCGCGTCTCCGGCATTCCGTATGCGAAGGCGCAGGACGCGATCGCGCGCGCGATGCGCGAGGCGAAAGGCATCATCGGCCGGCTTATCCCCGCCATCGACCGCGAAGCGACGCCGGCCGAGGCGATGGAAATGGTGGGCTGGGTGATCGCGGCGCGCGCGCCGGAAGTGGTCGGCCTCGGCATCGACTACAGCGAGATCGACCGGCCGCCGGAGATGTTCGCCGACGCCTATCGCATGGCTGCCCAAGCCGGCCTGCGGCGCACGGCGCACGCCTGCGAATTCGGTTGCCCCTGGACGCACGTGCGCGACGCGATCGAGGTGCTGGGCGTCGATCGCATCGACCATGGCTACACGGTGCTCGACAATCCGGATCTCACGCGCCGCTGCGTCGCGCGCGGCATCGTCTTCACCGTGGTGCCGAGCAATTCGTACTACCTGCGCACGCTGCCGAAGGAGCGCTGGGCGGCCGATCATCCGATCCGCCACATGCGCATGGCTGGGCTGCGCGTGCATCCGAACACCGACGACCCGACGTTCCACAACGTCACGCCGACGCTCGCCTGGCAGATGATGGCGCGCGACTTCGGCTACTCGATGGACGACCTGCGCGCCTGCATGCTGAACGGCGTCGACGCCGCCTGGATCGACGAGGCCACGCGGCAGCGCTGGCGGCGCGAGTGGAGCGCCGAATTCGATCAACTGCGGAGGAGCGTGCAATGAGACGACTGATCGCGGCGGTGGCGCTCGCGCTGCCGATGGCAGTGTGGGCGCAGGCGTGGCCGTCGGCGAAGCCGGTCACGCTCATCGTGCCGTTCACACCTGGCGGCAACGTCGATTTCGCGGCGCGCCTCTTCGCAACGCGCCTGCAGCAGGCGCTCAAGCAGAGCGTGATCGTGGAGAACGTCGCCGGCGCGGGCGGCATCGTCGGCGTACAGAAGACGGTGCAGTCGGCCCCCGACGGCTACACGCTGCTCGTCGGCGTCGACAGTCCCATCTCCATCGCGCGCTTCGTCACGCCCTCGGCGGTGCGCTACGACAGCCTGCGCGACCTGGCGCCCATCGGCATGCTCAATGCCGCGCCGATGATCATCCTGGCGCGGCCGACGCTCGAGGCGAACAATTTCGCCGACCTGGTGAAGCTGGCGAAGGCGCAGCCGGGCAAGCTGTCCTACGGCACCTCGGGCGTCGGCACGGTGCTGCATCTTGCGATGGAGCGCATCAAATCGCTCGCCGGCATCGACATCGTGCACGTGCCCTACAAGGGCGGCGCGCAGATCGTCAGCGACCTCATCGGCAACCAGTTGGACCTCGCGATGCTCGTGACGGTCGCGACGCTGCCGCAGGTGAAGGCGGGCAAGGTGAAGGCACTCGCCATCACCGTGCCGCAGCGCCTCGCGAGCGCGCCGGAGATTCCGACGCTCGCCGAGGCGCCCGAGCTCAAAGGCTTCGACATGGTCGCGTGGACAGGCCTCTTCGCGCCCGCGAAGACGCCGCCGGCGATCGTCGAGCGGCTTGGCAAGGAGCTGAACGAGGCGCTCTCGTCGCCGGAGGTCGGCGGCAAGTTCGAGGAGCAGGGCGCGCTGCTGCGGCGCTATACGCCGGCGCAGTTTGCCGAGTTCCTGCGGACGGAGCAGGCGGAGTACGAGCAGATCGTGCGCGCCGCGGGCATCAAGGAACAATAGCGACGCAGATAATTACGTACGAAGTACGAAATATCGTACGAGGTACCTTGGAACG
>JAEKLK010000200.1 GCA_019509895.1 Betaproteobacteria bacterium
AGCCGGCGCGCGCTAGTGGGCTGATTCCGACGGGCGGCTATTTCCGGGACGGTGCGCCGCCGAGCTCGCGCGCGGTCTCGATCACCTTCGAGACCAGGCCGTATGCGATCGCCTCCTCGGCGCTCATCCAGAAGTCGCGCTCCACGTCGCCGAGCACCTTCGGCAGCGTCTGGCCGGTTTGCCGTGCAATGACGGTGGCGATGCGCTCGCGCGTCTTGATGATCTCCTTCGCCTGGATGGCGATGTCGGTCGCGGGCCCGCCGGCGCCGCCGCCCGGCTGGTGGATCATGAAGCGGGTGTTCGGCAGGCAGACGCGGCGCTCCTTCGGCGCGGCGATGAACACGTGTGTGCCGGCGCTCGCCACCCAGCCGGTGCCGACGGTGGTCACCGGCGCCCGCACGAAACGGATGATGTCGTGGATCGCGTCGCCCGATTCGACATGGCCGCCGGGCGATGAGATGAGCACGCTGATCGGCGCGTCGGACTCCTCGGCGAGCGCGATGAGCCGCGTGCAGGTGGCGCGCGCCACCGCGTGGTTGATCTCGCCGAACAGCATGACGAACCGCGAGCGGAAGGCGAGCCGGTCGGCAATCGCTTCGATCCGTTCCGCGGCTTCGGGTTTTTCTTCGTTGGCGTCCATGGCTACTCCTCTAGGGTTCGCCGAATGGTACGACGCCGGGCCGCCCCGGCCGGACCCGAATCGCCGGACCGGCAAAGGCTGACACTAAATCAGGCAGTTGCGGAGGTGATTGCCCCCGGCCCCGCGACGTTATATTTTTTTGGCCCATGCCAGCGACGCGCTTTGCCCGCGAGTCCGATCTGGGGCTCACGCCGCGGGAGTTCGCCCTCCTGCGGCGCCTCGACACGCCGCAGAAGATCCAGGCCTATCTGCTCGGGCTGAAGCAGAACTTCGAACACGACGGCGAGAGCTGCCGCACGGTGCGCGAGGTGATCCGCACCGGCCGCGCGCACTGCATCGAGGGCGCGATGCTGGCCGCGGCCGCGCTCTGGGTGCACGGCGAGCCGCCGCTCGTTCTCGACATGCGCGCGCAGCACGATTTCGATCATGTCGTGGCCCTCTTCAAGAGGAACGGCCGCTGGGGTGCGATCTCGAAAACCAACGGCATCGGCCTGCGTTGGCGCGACCCGGTGTACCGCAGCCTGCGCGAGCTCGCCATGTCCTACTTTCATGAGTACTACAACGGCCATTCGCACAAGACCCTGCGCGAGTACTCGCTGCCCTACGATCTGCGGCGCATGGAAGCGGCGGTCTGGGTGAGCGGCACTAAGCATTGCTGGGTGGTTGGCGAGAAGCTCGACGAGATCCGCCACTTCAAGCTCGTGACCGGCCACCACCTGAAGGCCGTGACGCGGCGCGATGCCTTCGAGCGGCGCATCGGCGTCCTGGGTCAGTACCGCAAGCCGCGCGCGCTCGTCGAGAAGCTGGCGCAGCTGAAGAAGAAGCGCAAACGCCGCCGGCCCTAGCGTCCGCGTCACGCGGCGCTAGCTCGCCGTCCTTGGCGGCGTGATTCCCGGCGGCCCACTATTTCCCCGGTTGCTTCTCCTCCACCTTGCCGATCTTCTCGAGCGCCGTCTTCAGGCGCGCCGCGTCGCGCTCCCAGTAGTTCTTGAACTCGGGAGCGTCGAGGTAGGCGAGCGGCGTCTGCACCTTCTCCATGGCGCCGCGGAACTCTTCCGAATTGACCGCTTCCTTCACCGCCTCGCGCAGGCGATTGACGATCGGCGCCGGCGTCGCCGCCGGCGCGAACACGCCAGACCAGATGCCGGCCTTCACCTGCCCGATCACCGCCGCCGGACCCTGCGCCGAAGCTTCGACCTGCCCCGCGAGCAGCGCCGTCACCGCCGGTCCGCCGCCTTGATAAGGCACATGGAAAAGCTGGATACCCGCGGCATTGGCGAAGATCTCCATCGCCACATGCAGCGTGCCGTAGACGCCGGATGACGAATAGTTGATCTTCCCCGGCCGCGCTTTCGCGCCGGCCACGAACTCCTGCAGCGTCTTGTAGGGGCTTTCGCTGCGCACGACGAGCACCGTCGGATCTGCCGTGACCAGCGCGATCGGTGAAAAGTCGCTCATCTCGTAGAGCGGCTCCTTGCCGTTGATCCGGTCGGACACCGGGAATATCGAGATGGAGGAGAGTCCCATGAGGATGGTGTAGCCATCGGGGGCGCTCTTCGCCACCGCCGCCATGCCGACCGCCCCCCCGGCGCCAGTGCGGTTCACGACGACCACCGGATGCTTGAGCGATTTTTGCATCACGGTGGCGAGCGGCCGGCCGACGATGTCCGCGACCCCGCCCGGCGGGAAGGGCACGATCATCGTGATCGGCTTCGATGGATAAGCGTCCTCCGCTGCCGCGGCGCCGGCAGCGAGCGCCGCCAGCAGGGCAATCAATGCTCGGGTCATGGTTCCTCCAGCGGGCGGGAAACTTAACACGCTGTTACACCTGTTGCACTTTGCGCGTTCACTTTCGGCGCCGTCGCGCGTGAAATGGCCATCGCCACGCACAAATGGAGTCGACCATGCTGAAGAAGGTTCTTGTCGCCGTGAGTACAACTGCAGCCGCTCTCGGTTTCTCCGGGTTCGCGCTTGCCGATCCGCCCCACTGGGCGCCCGCGCACGGCTGGCGCGCGCACCCGTACTACGCCCACTACGCCCGGCACTACTACGCGCCGCGGCCTGTCGTTATCGTGCCGGCGCCGCGTGTCGTGTACGCACCGCCTCCCCCGGTGGCGTACCCGTACTACGCGGCGCCGGTGGTCGTGAGGCCGGCCGTGCCGGTGTATCCGGCGCCGGGCGGGGTTTCAATCCGCTTCAATTTCCCGCTGTAGACTGTCAGGAACGTTCCCGCCGCCCGACCAAGGCGGGAACGTACCCTGAAAGGAGACCGATGGAACGGCGTACCTTGCTGAAAGCATTGGCACTGGCGGGCTTCGCCCGGCAGGCGAGCGCCGCGCCACCCGCGAATATGAAAGGCGTCGAGGAGCTGCAAAAGAACTGGAAGACCTTCCTGCCCGCGGGGACGACCGTGCCCTCGCCCACCGAGCCGGTGAAGCTCAGCAAAGACGAATGGCGCAAGCGCCTGCCCGCGGAGAGCTTCCACGTCATGCGCGAGGAAGGCACCGAACGCGCGGGTAGCAGCCCGCTCAACGACGAGAAGCGACCGGGCATCTTCGCGTGCGCCGGCTGCGGCCTGCCGCTCTTCACCTCGGCGATGAAGTTCGACTCCGGCACCGGCTGGCCGAGCTTCTTCACCGTCATCCCAGGCGCCTTCGAGACGAAGAAGGACCATTACCTCATCTATCCGCGCACCGAGTACCACTGCGCGCGCTGTGGCGGCCATCACGGCCACCTGTTCGACGACGGCCCGCAGCCGACCGGGCTTCGCTACTGCAACAACGGCGTCGCGCTGAAGTTCATTCCGAAGGACGCGAAGACCTAAAGACGTCTAAGGACGTCGCCCCCGCGAAAGCGGGGGCCCCGTCTTCTTTCCGAGAAATGATGGGTTGCGGTGTCCGTTCGGACTACGCGCGCGTGCACTAGTCCGCGTAGCGGACTCATCCGTGCAAGAAGCGTGCGGCCGCGCGGATCAGACTGCGCGCGGTGCATGCTCGTTGCATTCGCATAATCGACCTGACCTGTAAGCGAGCGGTGAGCGGCCTCACAAGGGACGCCACCGTACGAAAGGGACGCCGATGACCGTCGCCGCCACCTTCGAGATACGGTTCACCCGGTATTTGGATCCCACCGGCCGGGAAGCCGCACCTCTTCCTTCATTCGCTGCCGATGCCCGGGCGCTGCTACCCGATTACCGCGCCATGGTGTTCATGCGCGCGCTCGATGCCAAGGCGATCGCGATGCAGCGCACCGGGCAGATCGGCACCTACGCCTCGACGCTGGGCAAGGAAGCGATCGATGCCGGCATCGGCGCAGTGCTGGCACCGAACGATGTACTGCTGCCGAGCTACCGCGAGAGCGGCATCCTCATGCTGCGCGGCGTCTCGCCGCACCGCACGCTCCTCTACTGGGGCGGCGACGAGCGGGGCAACGTGTTCCCCGAGTCGCCGCACGACTTTCCGTTCAATGTGCCTATCGCGAGCCAGATGCCGCACGCCGCAGGCGTCGCCTATGCGATGAAGTTGCGGCGCGAGCCCCGCGTCGCGCTCGCCATGTGCGGCGACGGCGCCACCTCGAAGGGCGACTTCTACGAAGCGATCAACGCCGCGGGCGCCTGGAAGCTGCCGATGGTCGTGGTGGTGGTGAACAACCAATACGCCATCTCCGTGCCCCGGCGCATGCAGAGCGCCGCGCAGACGCTCGCGCAGAAGGCGATCGCCGCCGGCATCGCGTGCGAGCAGGTCGATGGCAACGACCTCATCGCCGTGCGCGACGCGGTCGGCCGCGCGGTGGAACTCGCCCGCACCGGCCGCGGACCGACGCTGCTGGAAGCACTGACCTACCGGCTGAGCGACCACACGACCGCGGACGACGCAACGCGCTACCGCAGCGCCGACGAACTGAAGGAACAGTGGAAGGAGGAGCCGATCCTGCGGCTGCGCAGCTGGCTCCATGCGAAGGGCGCCTGGTCGCCCACCGACGAGCAGGCGCTCGCCAAGGACGCGCAGATGCACGTGCAGAAGATGGTTCAGGCCTATCTCGATACGCCGCCGCCGGGGTCCGAGCAGATGTTCGAGCATCTGTATGCGCGCCTCCCGCGCCAATACCAGTCGCAGGTTGCCGAGTTGACGCAGCAAGAGGAGCGCGATGTCGAGCATCACGCTGGTTGAGGCGGTCAACCTGGCGCTCTCGCGGGCCATGGAGGACGACGATCGCGTCGTCGTGCTAGGAGAGGACGTCGGCATCAACGGCGGCGTATTCCGCGCCACCGCCGGGCTGCAGCAGCGCTTCGGTGCCGAGCGCGTCGCCGACACGCCGCTCGCCGAGGGGCTGATCGCCGGCATGGCGGTCGGCATGGCGGCCGAGGGCTTGCGCCCGGTGGCCGAAATCCAGTTCGCTGGCTTCGCCTATACGGCGATCGACCAGATCCTGAACCACGCCGGACGCCTGCGGCATCGGACGCAGGGAAGATTGAGTTGCCCGATGGTGCTGCGCACGCCCTGCGGCGCGGGCATCCATGCGCCCGAGCACCACTCCGAGAGCCCCGAGGCGATGTTCGCCCACATCCCCGGCATCCGCGTCGTCTATCCCTCCTCGCCCGCAAAGGCTTACGGCCTGCTGCTCGCGTCGATCGCCGATCCGGATCCGGTGGTGTTCCTCGAGCCATCGCGGCTCTACCGCCGGTTCAAGGAAGAGGTCGAGGACGACGGCGAGCCGCTGCCGGTCGACCAGGCGTTCATCGCTCGCGAAGGCACCGATGTAACCCTCGTGGCTTGGGGCGCGATGCTCTACGAATCGCTCAAGGCGGCCGATGAGCTCGCCGGCGATGGCCATTTCGCCGAAGTGATCGATTTGGCGACCCTCAAGCCGATCGACTACGACACGGTCCTCGAATCGGTCAAGAAGACCGGCCGCTGCGTCGTCGTCAGCGAGGCACCGCGCACCGCGAGCCTCGCTTCGGAAATCTCCGCCAATATTTCCGAGCGGGCGTTGCTGTCGCTGCTCGCGCCGGTCGAGCGCGTGACGGCATGGGACACCGTGACGCCGATGTTCCGGCTGGAAGAGCGCTACATGCCGAACGCGGCGCGCATTGTGGGAGCGGCGAGAAAGGTCCTGGAGTACCAATAGTGCGCGTCTTCAATCTGCCCGACCTCGGCGAGGGCCTGCAGGAAGCCGAGATCGTCGAGTGGCACGTCAAGGCCGGCGAGACGGTCGAATCGGACAAGCCGATGGTCTCGGTCGAGACCGACAAGGCGATCGTCGAGGTGCCGGCACCGTACAGCGGCAAGGTTGAGAAGCTGTTCGGCAACCCGGGCGACAAGGTCCACGTCGGGGCGCCGCTCATCGGCTTCGAAGGTGCGGCCGCCGATACCGGCACCGTGGTCGGCAACCTGGAGGCGCGTGCAGAAGCGAAGGTCGCCGCGCGCAGCGATGCTGGGACGCAGGTTCGCGCCGCGCCGCGGGCGGAAGTAAAGGCCACGCCGGCGGTGCGCGCGCTCGCGCGCAGCCTCAACGTCGATCTCGCCACCGTCGAGCCGACCGGGCCGGGCGGCACCGCGACGACGGAAGACGTAAAGCGCGCCGCACGGGGCTCGCTACCGGCGCCGGCGAGCGCGCAGAAGGGCATGCGGGCCGCCATGGCGCGCAACATGGCGCTCGCACACCAGGAAGTCGCCGCGGTGACGGTAATGGATGATGCGGATGTCGAGCAATGGGCAACGGGAACCTCGGCCCTCGCCCGCCTCGCGCGCGCCATCGTGGTTGCGTGCCGCGCAGAGCCCGGCCTAAACGCGTGGTACGACGCCAAGGCGGATGCGCGCACCGTGCGCGAAGAGGTGGATCTCGGCATTGCGGTGGACCTGCCCGACGGCTTGCTCGTGCCGGTGCTGCGCAACGCGCATCGCGTCGCGCCCGAGAGGCTGGCGGCGGAGCTCGAGCAGCTCGTCGCCAAAGCGCGCGAGCGATCGCTCTCGCCGGAAACGCTGCGCGGCGCCACCATCACCCTTTCGAACTTCGGCGCGATCGGCGGCCGCTACGCCTCGCCGATCGTCATGCCGCCGCAGGTGGCCATCCTCGGTGCCGGGCGCATCACGCGCTCACCGGTCGTCACCGCCGAGGGCGAGCTGGCGGCGCACCGCGTGCTGCCGCTCTCGCTCACCTTCGATCATCGCGCCGCCACCGGCGGCGAAGCCGCGCGGCTCCTGATGGCGATCAAGCGCGATCTGGAGAGCTGAGGCGCAGGTCCTGCTCCAGCGGCGGCGCCGGGAAGTGGAAACGCACCGGGCCGTCGGGCAGCGCGTTCACGAACTGCTTGAGGTAGGGGCTGCTAGAGGACTCGATTTCCTTCGGCGTGCCCTTGCCGACGATCCCGCCATCCGAGATGACATAGGCGTAGTCCGCGACCGTCAGCGCTTGCTTGACATCGTAGGTCACCACGACCGAGGTGAGCCCGAGCGCCTCGTTGAGATCGCGGATCAGGTGGCAGATGTGGTTGAGCGAAATCGGATCGAGGCCGGCGAAGGGCTCGTCGTACATCATCAGCTTCGGATCGGTGGCGATGGCGCGCGCGAGCGCTACGCGTCGCGTCATGCCGCCCGACAAGTCGTTCGGCATCATGTCGCGCGCGCCGCGCAGGCCGACCGCATGCAGCTTCATGAGCACGATTCGCCGTACCAGCTCCTCGGTAGGCTGGAAGTTCTCGCGAATCGGGAACGCGATGTTGTCGAAGACGCTGAGGTCAGTAAACAGCCCCGAGTTCTGGAACATCATGCCGACCTCGAGCCTCAGCCGGTAGAGCTCCGCGGTGCTGAGCTCGTGCACGTTGGCGCCCGCCACCTTGACGCTGCCGGCGCCGGGCTCGAGCTGCCCGCCGATGATCTTGAGCAGCGTTGATTTGCCGGAGCCGCTGGCGCCCAGGATGGCGACCACCTGCCCGACCGGGATGCGCAGCGACAAGCCGCGGAACACCTCCAGGTCGCCGTAGGAAAAATGAAGGTCGTTGATCTCGATGGCGTCCGCCATGGCGGACAATTCTAGCTGTGCAGGCGCATCCCTATTCCGAGCTCACCCCCGAGCGGGTGCTCGACGCGCTCGAGCAAGCGGGGCTTCGCCCTGACGGCCGGCTGCTGAGCCTCAACAGCTACGAGAACCGCGTGTACCAGGTGTGGCTCGAGGACGGTACCGCGGTTGTGGCGAAGTTCTACCGCCCCGGCCGCTGGACCGACGCGCAGATCGACGAGGAGCACGCGTTCGCGCACGAGCTCGCCGAGCGCGAGATTCCGGTGGTCGCGCCGATCAGCAGTACTAAAACAGCGACAGACCCCGTTTTTCGCGTCGCCGTCTATCCGCGCCGCGGCGGGCGCACGCCGGAGCTCGAGGATCCGAATACGCTGGAATGGATCGGGCGCTTCATCGGCCGCATCCACGCCGTCGGCGCGACGCGCCCCTTTAAGGTACGCGAGGCCCTCACGCAGAAGAGCTTCGGCCAGGAGCCGCGCGCCTTTCTCCTCGCGAGCGGACTGATTCCGTCCGATCTGCTCGAGGCGTGGAAGGCGGTCACCGCGCAGGCGCTGGCCGGCGTCGCGCGCTGCTATGAGCGCGCCGGTGCCGTGCGCGGCATCCGCCTGCATGGCGACTGCCATATCGGCAACATCCTCTGGACCGACGCCGGACCGCATTTCGTCGATCTCGACGATGCGCGCATGGGACCGGCAATGCAGGACCTGTGGATGCTGCTTTCCGGCGACCGAGGGGCGATGGGGGCGCAGATGCACCATGTGCTCGCCGGCTACGAGGAGTTCGCCGATTGCGACCGGCGGGAGCTGCATCTGCTCGAGGCGCTGCGCACATTGCGCCTGATCCACTACTCGGCGTGGATCGCTCGACGCTGGGACGACCCGGCGTTCCCGGTCGCCTTCCCCTGGTTCAACACCCAACGCTACTGGCAGGACCGGATCCTCGAGCTGCGCGAGCAGGTCGCGCTGATGGAAGAAGAGCCGATCGCCGTCGATTGATTACAGCTGTAATGCTCTGCCGGTACAGTGAAACGCCCGGGGCACACCGCCGGCCGATGATGACTGCATGCCGCTTTTCAAGCACAAGCGCCTCATCATGGCCGGGATGCTGCTCATCCTGGCGGTCGTAAACGGCGCAGCGCTCTACGTGCGACCTTTGAGCGGCGGCACGACCGTGGCGAAGCATACCGCTTCGCCGGAAGTGCTCTCGGCTCTATTCCCTTCCGGTTTCTGAAGCAGGTTTCGCGGTCCGTGCGCTCGCCGCGTGGAAGGCGTGCACGACGGAAACCGGGTCGCTCGCGGGGAAGGTGAGCTCGATCGCAAGGTCCAGGAGCTCTTCCGCCTGCGCGGGCGTCGAGGGCTCGCCGGACGGTGCCGATTCACGCTGCGGGGTCGCCATTTGCCGATTCTCGCTCGGCGTCGTGACGCAGACGTGCGGCGGCGTATTACCGATGTAATGATCCGGCAGGCGGGCGAAACAATCGCGTTACGCCCAACGCGCATCATTCACTCATGCGGCCTTCCCGCGACACCTCGGGGTTCTCCTCCTCCCTCCCCTACTCCGAGCCGGGAAGGCCGCGTTTCTTCGCCCGGCTGTTCATGCGCCTGAAGGCGCGGCTGCCGGCCGAGGGCTACTACGGCGTGGCGCTCGGCGTGGAAGCCGCGTGGCCGACGCCGCTGCCGGTTAGCGCAAAGGGCAAGCCACGGTATTGACGCCGAGGTAGATCTCCCGCAGGAAGAGCATCAGGCTGCCGATCAGCCCCAGCATCGCCAGGACGAACAGCACGGCCACCATGCGTGAGAGGTCCACGTTGCTGAGCGCGTCGACGAACGCCATGGCGATGAGCAGGCAGATGAGCAGTGCGGCGCTCACCGCGAGCGCTATCGCCGAATAGATGATCTTCACCCGTCGCGCGACGAACGCGAGCTCGCCGCGCGCGAGCTGCTCCTCTTGACCGTCGACGCTCGCCAGGGCAGCCGTGAGAATCCGTCGCCGATCCACCGCGCGGCCGAGCCGGCCGGCGAGCACGTTGAGGAGTGTGCCGATCGCCGTCAGCAGGAATACCGGCGCGATCGCGAGCTGGATGACGTGCGAGATGTCGCTGAGCGGCATCGCCCACGTATCTTAGCTTCAGCGCATCAGCTGTGCGTGTGGATACCGCCGAGCGAGCGCTCGATGCGCCGCCAGAGCGCGACCGTGGCGCCGACCAGCGAATCGACGCGCTCGGCGCGCTCGAGGTGCTTCGCATGGCGGCCGCGCGCAGCCGGCGGAAGCGCTTGCGCGGCACGTTGCCAGAATGCGGTCTTAAGCATGGTGGATCCTTTTCGGGCCGAGGCCCGAGGCGAGGCGCCTGCCGAGCCCGGCGATCGCCGAGCCCGCCAGCCGCAGGAGGCGCGCCATCTCGCGATTGCGCGCTCGGTGCGCGGCGAGTTCGATCTCGCGCACCGACGTATACCGAGAGTTCGTCATGTTTTTCTTCCTCTGCCGGTTCAGTACGCAACCACGATAGGACGCCACCGTGCGCAGCACAAACGATCTTTGGTCAAGCGTGGCTTGAGCGGCGCTCAAGCTTCGTGTGACGCATTACGCGCGGCCGAGGGCGCGCGCTAGGGCTGCGGCGAGCTCCTGTGCATGCACTGGCTTCTTCAGGATCTCGCGCACGCCTGCGCCGGCCGCAAGCTCCGAGATCATGGTGCCGATGTAGCCTGAGACCAGGATCACCGGCAGGTCGGCGCGCCGGCCGCGGAGCGAAGTAGCGAGCTGCGTGCCGCTCACGCCGGGCATCACCTCGTCGGTCACGACGGCGTGGAACTGCTCCGGCGTGCGCTCGAACTCGCTCAGCGCGGCGTTCGCATCCGCGAAGCCGGTCGCTTCGTAGCCGAGGCGCCGCAGACTCTCGCAGGTGACCGCGAGGAGCGCCTCCTCGTCGTCCACCACCAGCACGCGCTCGCCGCGTCCGCGCAGCATCGGCGCGCGCGGATCGTCCGCCGCGAGCGCCGGCGCCTCCACCAGCGGCAGGTAGATGGCGAAGCAGCTTCCCTTGCCGGGCGTGCTCGTGACATCGATGGCGCCGCCCGAGTCGGTGACGATGCCGTAGACGAGCGAAAGCCCGAGCCCGGTGCCCTTGCCGACTTCCTTGGTGGTGAAGAAAGGCTCGAAAAGGCGCCCGAGCGTCTGCGCGTCCATGCCCCGACCGCTGTCCTCGACCTTCAGCAGCGCATAGCGCCCGGCCGCGAGCGTCGTATGCGCAAACGCCCGCTCCTCGCGCGCCTCGAACGCCTCGACCGTGACGCGGATACTGCCGCGGCCGGCGATGGCGTGCATGGCGTTGGTACATAGATTCATCACGATCTGGTGCACCTGCGTCGGATCGGCCATGACGTAGAGAGACTTGGGTTCGAGACTCACCTCGAGCTCGAGGCCCGCAGCGAGCGAGCCGCGCACCAGCTCGAGCGTCTCGGCGACGATCGCGCCGAGGTCGATCGGGACGCGCCTGCCGCGCTGGCTGCGGCTGTAGGTGAGAATCTGCTCGACCAGCGAGCTCGCCCGCTCCGCCGCCGTAAGCACGTTCTGCGCATAGCGGCGCTCCGCCGAGCCTTGCGCTGTGTTCTCCACCAGCATCTCGGCGTAGCCAAGGATGCCGCCCAGGATGTTGTTGAAGTCATGCGCGATACCGCCGGCGAGCCGCCCGACCGCCTCCATCTTCGCCGACTGCCGCAGGCGATTCTCCAGGCGGGCGCGTTCGGCTTCCGCGAGCTTTCGTTCGGTGATGTCGCGCAGGTTGATGACCAGGGCACCCACGGCCGGATCCTGGAGCAGGTTCGAAGCGGTGATCTCCAGCCAGCGGTGCGAGCCGTCGCGGTGTCGTACCAGGAACTCGCGCTTGACGATGTCGCCGGATCCGCGCAAGCCCTCCTCGCGCAGCGCGAGGGCCACCGCGCGCTGGTCCGGATGGATGAACTCGAGGAACTGCCGGCCGCGCACCTCGTCCACCGTGTAGCCGGTGAGACGTTCGAACGCCGGGCTCGCGTAGACAATGCCTGTCGCCTTGGGCCTCGTGACGACGATGGCATCGGTGCTGTTCTCAATCATGGAGCGGAAGCGCCTTTCGTTTGTCTGCAGGGCGCGCTCGCGCCGGTTCAGTCCCCACGCCGCGAGCCCGATGAGCGCAAGCATGGCGACCGAAGTGAGGAGCGTGCGCTCGGCGGTGAAGCGCGTCTCCTCGCGCCAGGCCTGCAGCGCCGCGTGCTCGCTCTTGCTGACCGACACGAAAAGCGGGAAGCCGCGAACCGCGCCCATCGATACGATCACCGGTTCCTGCACGTCGCTCACCACGCGGCCATCGAAGCGTCCGTCGCGGCGCACCTTTTCCGCAAGCGGCAGGGTCGACGCCATCTGCGTGCCCTTCGATTGCGTCGGATCAGGCACGCGGGTGATCACGCGGCCGCTCGCGTTGAACAGCCCGATGCCGCCGCCTCCCTCGCCGAGGTCGATGCTGCGATAGAGACGCTCGTAGGCCTCCACTTCCACCAGGGCGGCGATCGCGCCGGCGAATTCGCCCCCAGGTCCGTTCAGCCGCCGCGAGAGCACGAAGCGCCACCGGGTGTTTTGCGGCCCGCCGAGGTAAGGCTCGCTCACATAGAGCCCGAGGTCTGCCGCGCGGTGGACGCTCACATAGGACCGCTCGCGGCGGGCTGCGTCGAGCGTCGGCGTCTCGTTGGTACGAGCCACCACCTTGCCCTCCGGGTCGAATACCAGGATGGCCGCGACCTGCGAAAGATGCATGACCTCGTCCTGCAGGCGCGGCATCTGGGCGGCGACCCGCGCAGGCGCGCCAAGCCGCTGGATATCCCGCAGCACCAGGTCCACCGCTTCGAGCCCCGCAGCCGTCTGCTCGGTAAGGAGGCTGGTGATGTTCGACACGTCGCGCTGCACGTCGCCGAAGATGCGCTCGCGGTCCATATGGGCATCCCATACCGCCGAGCCGATGTTGATCGCGACGAGCAATACGCCCAGGCCGATGAGGAGATGCGCGAGCGAGAGCCGCTCGAACGCTGCCCGCATCCTCCCCCGCAGCATTGCGCTAGTGGGGCGGGCCGATGAGCTCGGTCACCGCGATGAGAAGCTGCGCGCGGCGCACCGGCTTGGCGAGCGCGCGCGCCGCACCAGCGCTAAGTGCCTCGTCGACGCTCACGCCGGTGCCGGACTTGAACTGGCCGGACACGGCAATCACGGGAGCGGCCGGCGCAAGGCGCTTCAGCTGCCCGATTGCTGCCGCACCGCACGGGCCGGGCATGAACATGTCGCAGACAATGAGGGCGGGCGCCTGATCCTGGAGCGCGGCGAGCGCGGCATGGCAGTCGGCGACCTTGCGCACCTTGTAGCCGGCCGCGGTCAACCAGTCGGCCACGAGGTCGCGCAGGATCGCGTCGTCGTCGACGACGAGCACGTCCCCGGCCTTCGTAGTCGCTCTAGTCACTCCGCAATTCCAATGCGCCGCAATTGCGGGTAATTTACAGGCGTTCCTGCACCACGTTACACCCGTAACAGAGGGGCCTTACCGTTGCTTACATTGCCTGCCCGATGCAATCGCAGCTTGCCATGACGCGTCCTGCTGCCTCCGCAAGTGCCGCTGCCCATCCGCATGTGCTGGTCGTCGACGACGATCCGACCATCCGCGAGCTGGTCAGCGACTATCTCGGCAAGAACGAGCTGCGCGTCACCGCGGTGAGCGATGGCAGCGCCATGCGGGACGTCCTTAAGGACCAGGTGATCGACCTCCTGGTGCTCGACCTCGGCCTGCGCGGCGAGGACGGCATGGCGATCGCGCGGCGCATGCGCGACGAGTCCGAGATCCCGATGGTCATGCTCACCGGCCGCGTCGAGGAAGCCGACCGTGTCATGGGTCTGGAGCTCGGCGCGGACGACTACATCACCAAGCCCTTCAGCCCGCGCGAGCTGCTGGCGCGTATCCGCACCGTGCTGCGCCGCCGGCGCGCGGAAGTGCGCCAGGGCAAGCCCGAGGGCATCCGCGCCTACCGCTTCGACGGCTGGGAGTTGAACCTGAACCTTCGGCGCCTCACCTCGCCCGACGGCGGCGCGGTAGGCCTCACCAACGGCGAATTCAGCCTGCTGGTGGTCATGCTCGGCGCGCCGAACCGCATCGAGCGCGGCGCCGGCTATGTCTTCGGCGTTCCGGTCGAAACCGTCTACTAGCGGTAGCGTTCGACATCCAGCGCCGACACCGGCGCACCGCTGTTTCCCCACGACGCCCGCACGTACGTAAGAACAGAGGCCACGTCCTGGTCGCTGAGGACGGCGAAGTAGGGCGGCATGCCGTACGGCCGCGGATTGGCGGCGGTGACCGGCGCATAGCCGCCGTTCAGCACCGCCTTGATGCCATTGGCCGCCACCGCCGCGTTCATGCTCGGATTGCCGGCGAGCGGCGGGTAGGCCGGGGCGGCGCCTTCGCCGCGATCACCATGGCACTCGGCACAGTGCTCCCCATATAACTCCGCACCGCGCAGCAGCGCGCGCTCGCTCGATCGGGCAACGGACTTCGCCGCCGGCGGCGGCGCCGTCGACGAGTGAAGGTATGCGGCCATCGCGCGCGCGTCCTCGGCCGAGAGATGCTGCGTGCTGCGAAACACCACCTCGGCCATCGGCCCCATCGCCGTGGCGCGCGGCGCCACGCCGGTCGTCAGCAGCGCGGCGATGTGCGACGCCTCCCAGCCGGCCATCGGCGGCGCATACCAGTTTTGCATCGGGATGACGCCGCCGCCGAGGTCGAGGCGGTGGCTGACGGCACCGAACATGTTGCGGCTCGCGTGGCAGGCGTCGCAGTGGCCGAGGCCGCGCACCAGGTAGGCGCCGCGGTTCCACTCGGCGCTGCGGCTTTCATCCGGCCGGAAGGTGCCGGAACGGAAGTAAAGCGCGCGCCATGCGCGC
Source organism: Betaproteobacteria bacterium (assembly GCA_019509895.1). Lineage (GTDB taxonomy): Bacteria > Pseudomonadota > Gammaproteobacteria > Burkholderiales > SG8-39 > SCGC-AG-212-J23. The sequence goes on from JAEKLK010000200.1 coordinate 14,603, forward strand.
AGCGCCACCTGCGTGCGGTACGGGAAGCGCACCCCATGTTCGCTGTTGGCGCGCGAGACCGCGGGCAGGCTGCGCAGATAGTCGAACATCGCATCCGCGTCTTCCCGCATTACCTGCGTGAAGTTGGGATAGGGAAAGGCGGGATAGAGGAGCCGTCCGTCCTTCGATCGCCCCTCGTGCAGCGCGCGCCAGAAATCCTCACGCGACCAGGTGCCGATGCCGGTCGCGGCATCCGAGGTGATGTTGCTCGAATAGACGGTGCCGAACGGCGTCTCGATCGCGCGTCCGCCGGCGTACGGCGCGCCGCCGATCGCCGTATGGCAGGCGATGCAGTCGCCCGCGGCGACCAGGTAGGCGCCACGGCCACCGGCCGGCGCGGCGCCCGGCGGCCGCGGCGCAGACGCGCGCTCGACGCTGCCGCATTCGAGCGGCAGCTTGCGCGCTCGGCGCTCGGCGCTCAGGCGCGCCGGCACCGGTTGCGACGCGAGCCACGCGGTGACGAGCGGCACATCCGAGGGCGCGAGCCTGCGCGCGACCTCCGCCATGCAATCGGGCTCGACCGAGCGCAGCTTGCCGTTTCGCCAGGCGCCGAACTGCGCGTTCATGTATTGGCGCGGCAGGCCAAGAAGCGACGGAATGGCAGGCTCGACGCCGGAGAGCGTCGCGCCGTGGCACGAGACACACGCCGGCACATCGCGCGCGGGATCGCCCTGCTGGACGAGATCAGCCACGCGCTTCGACTGCTCCACGCTCAACGCGGGCGTCTCGGGCGGCGGATACGGCAGATCCAGCTTCGCGAAGTAGGCGGCCATGTCGCGCAGATAGTCGTCGGTCATGTACTGCACGAGGTAGACCATCGGCGGATAACCGCGCCGCCCATCGCGAAAGCTCGCGAGCTGATTGAGGAGGTAGCCCGCCGGCTTGCCGGCGATGCGCGGTGAGAAGCCTTCCTTCGTCGTCTGGGTTTCGGCGCCGTGGCAGGTGGCGCAAGGCCGCGCGCGTTCTTCCATCGTGTCGGCCACCACGACCGGCCCATGCGGCGGCCTGCGGGGCGCCGCGGGTGACGCTTGTGGCGCCTGCGCCGAGCGCGACGTGGCGCGATCGGCGGCGACGAATCGCACCAGCGCGACAATCGCGCCGACCAGCAAGAGGGCCGCCAGGAGTCCGGCGAGGATCATGGTCCCCGGCCCCACGTCGTCCAGGTCGCGCGCCGCATCGCCTTTGCGGCGCACGCCGAAGAACGACCAAAACACCGCCCGGATCACCCGCAGCAGCCGCATGGCCGGCGTTATCACCGGTCTTCTGCCGTCAGCGCAAGTCGCACATAGCCCTACCTGCGCTCGTTTCGGTTGTAACGCCGGCGGCGCTCGCCGACATGTTGGCGCAGCGCCGCCTGCTTACCTTGGATCGGGACAACACGGAGGATGTATGGCCAAGGCAGCACTGGAAGCGAAATCGACCCGCCCGCATGGGCTTGGCAGCGAGCGCGCCGAAGCGCTCATCGCCAAGCGCGCGCAGGAGCTTTTCGATCGCCTGCCACCGCTGCTCGGCTTTTCCTTCGACGAGACGCTCTCAGGCGTCGACGTAGAGCTGCAGCGTTGGCCCGGCCACGCGTGGAGCGACGAGGTCTACGACGAGGTCGAGGCGCTCATCATGGAGTTCGCATCCGAGCTCGCGGCTGCGCATCCGCACGGTGGCGAGCGGCTGCGTGGGCGCAGCTTCGCGCGCCACGTCCACTAACCGCCTTGCAATGATGCGCCATCCAACCGATTACCCCGGCCTCGCCACTGCTGTTCAGGGACCTCCGCTCTTCTCCTCCTCCCCCTCTCTGGTGGCTCCTTGATGTGGCGAGGCCGTTTTCTATTCGGGCGCCGATGAAAAGCATCCTCGATCCGTCGTTCCGCTACGTGCCGAGCCACGCCACCGACGTGCGCAAGACTTTCGATCGCATCCGGCGGGAGGTCGAGGCGGCCGCGCACCGGCCGGTCGATACAGTCGTGCAGATCAAGCGCGACAAGACCGTCGCCGCCGCCTAGGCGCGCGGTCCGCAGCCGGATTGCGGCAATTTACGAGCAGATGGTGCGCAGCCTCGCGTCTGCCCCGGTCGGGGCGCCCTGCGTCCAGACGTCCGAGGAATCCACGGCAACGATGCCCGGCAGCAGATCGGCCGGCCGCAGACGCTCCTTCCTGAGGTCGCGCTCGCATACGAACACCACGGCGCCGTCGCTGCGTGCACGCTCGAGCAGCGAGCGCACTTCTTCGTCGGCACGCGAAGCGCGCACGCGCAGCACCTGGCGGCGCAGGATCAGCAGCCGGTAGCTCGACGCGTGCGGCGCGGCGACCGCGTCTTCGAGACTCGCGCCACGGCCGACGATCACCAGATCGGCATCGGCGGCCTGCGCCGCGCTGCCCAGGACGATTCCCAGTGCGACCAGTATTGATTGGATTTTCACGCCGCAAGTTTGTAGCCGCGGCGAGGCGCGCTATTTCAACGGTAATGCAGGCGTCGCCTGCTGCAATCCTTCGGCAAGGCCATCGCGGCAACTTGGCACCATGACTCGAGCCCTCCTTCTCGCCCTCGTGCTTTTCGCGGCCGCGCCGCTGCGTGCGCAGGATCTGTCGCAGCCGATGATCCTCGTCGCAACGCCGGAGCTCGTCGACTCGATCTACTCCCGCACGGTGCTGGTCGTCTCGCCGCTCGGCGGCGGCGAGCACATCGGCTTCATCGTCAACCGCCCAACCGAATTGACGCTCGGCAAGATCTTCCCCGAGGACGCAGGGTCGCAGAAAGTGCGCGAGCCGGTGTACCTCGGCGGCCCCGTGCGCCCCGAGCTGATCTTCGCGCTGGTCGAGCGCGCCACCAGCCCGGGCGGCAAATCGCTGCCCGTGATGCCAGGACTCTATGCCGCGATCGAGCAAAAGACGGTCGACAAGATCATCCGCGACCAGCCGAGCGATGCGCGCTTTTTCGCCGGCTTCGTCGCTTGGCAGCCCGGCGAGCTCTCCGACGAGCTGAAGAACGGCGCCTGGTACGTGCTCGCCCCCGATGCTCATCTCGTGCTCGACAACCCGGCGCCGGGCCTGTGGCAGGAGCTGGTGCGGCGCTCGCAGATGTCGGCGAACGCCATTTGATTGCGGGCGTAACGAGATAGGCCGGTGCTGAAACGACGGGGCTACACCAGGCCGGCACAGTTAGCGGAAGACATATCCCGTCAACCAGGACACCCAGGAGCACGTTATGAAGAAAGCCATGCTTGCCGCCGCGATTACCCTGCTCGCTGCGTGCTCGACGCTACCGGACAGCATCAAGGGTCCGTTCGCGCGCGCCGCGCACGGCGCCACCACGACCGACACGGTGGATCAACCCGCCGCGCCCAGCCCGTTCCCGGCCGTCACGGACAAGGGTCTCTTCTAGGCTTGCCTTGAAGAACCGCATGCACCTGGTCGCGAGCCTGCGCTTTCTGCTGGGATTGCTGCGCACGAGCCTGCATGCGGCGGTCGTGGTCACCGTGTCGCTATCGCTCTTCCTGCTTTTCCTGCTGTGGTCGCTGCTGCAGCTCATCGAGGAGCCGGCCGCCCTGATCGAGCGGCGCGCGCGCTAGTCGACCTTCGGCACAGATATTTCGTACTTAGTACGAAATGTTTGCGGCACCGCTCAACGGATCGGCGGCACGTAGAGCAGGCCACCCTTGGTCCACAGGCGGTTGTAGCCGCGCTCGAAACCGAGCGGCGCGAGATTCGCGTCAAAGCTTTCGGCGTAGTTGCCCACCTGCTTGACGATGTAATAGGCCCAGCGGTTGTCGAGCGAGAGCATCTTGCCGAGGTCGCCGCTCGCGCCGACGAAGCGCTGGATGGCGGGGTTGGCGCTCTTCGCCTGCTGGTCGATGTTCTCCGAAGAGAGGCCGAGCTCCTCGGCCTCGATTATGGCGAAAAGCGACCACTTGACGATGTCGAACCAGCGGTCGTCGCCATGGCGGACTGCCGGGCCGAGCGGTTCCTTGGAGATGAGCTCAGGCAGGAT
>JAEKLK010000108.1 GCA_019509895.1 Betaproteobacteria bacterium
GACAACGCCATCGTGGGACTACCCGAGCTTGAGCCGACGCGCTGCATATGGCGTTACCAGATACGCCACGACAAACATGGGGACAAAGAGGTATGGAGAGAAGAGGACATCTCCGATGCCGAAGCGCAAAACCATGTCGGCGAACATTAGAACTCCGACAATCGTTGTACAGACCGCAAAAGCGTAAAAGGCCCGTGCTAATGGTGACATGTGGGTCGGTTGCTCCTCGGGCGATTGGGTCGCCATCTAACGTTAAATAGATCGAAAAGTTGCGACCTATCATAGCTGCGATCGATAGCGAATTCTGGCAATTGGTCCCACATTCAAGGCGTTAAGTGCGGGACGGTCGGTGCGGAGATTTGTTATTCCGCAAAAAATGGGACAAGGGCCTGATTCGTCCCGACAAACCGATTTGCTCCGGCCGGTCCCCGCCTTCGCGAGGACGACTTCTTCGGACCGGCTTAGGTACGACCGGCGCTCGAGTACGGGTCGGCTGCGTCGCGCAGGCCGTCGCCGAAGAAGTTGAAGGCGAGCACGATGATGAACACCGGCACGACGGAAAGCATGAGCCAGGGGTAGAGCGCGACCACGTTGATGTTCTGCGCCTCGTTCAGCAGGACGCCCCAGCTCGTCACCGGTGGGCGCAGGCCGAGGCCGAGGAACGAGAGCGCGGTCTCGCCGAGGATCATCGCCGGTACCGAGAGCGTCGCCGAGGCGATCAGGTGGCTCGCGAACGAGGGCAGCAGGTGGCGGCCGATGACGCGCGCCGGGCTGGCGCCCATCAGCACGGCGGCGGTGGCGAAGTCCTCCTCGCGCAGCGCGAGGAGCTTTGAGCGCACGGCGCGCGCGAGCCCCGGCCAGTCGAGGAGGCCGAGGATGATGGTGATGCCGAAGTAGACCAGCACCGGGCTCCAGTTCACCGGCAGCGCCGCCGAGAGCGCCATCCACAGCGGCAGCTCGGGGAAGGAGCGCACCATCTCGATGAAGCGCTGGATGACGGTATCGATCCAGCCGCCGTAGTAGCCCGAGATGCCGCCGAGCGTCAGGCCGATGATGAAGCTGACGACGATGCCGAAGAGGCCGACGGTGAGCGAGATGCGCGTGCCATACATGATCCGGCTGAAAAGGTCGCGGCCCAGGCGATCGGTGCCGAGCACATAAAGCGTGCCGCCTTCGGCCGGGCAGACGAAGTGCAGGCGCGCATCGAAGAGGCCCCAGAAGCGGTATTCGTCGCCCAGGCAGAGGAAGCGCAGGCGGTAGACCTTGCCTGGATCGTCGGTGTAGTCGCGGCGCAGGTTCTCGAGGTTGAGCCGCATGTTGTAGCCGTAGACGAACGGCCCGACCAAGCGTCCCTCGTGGAAGAAATGCAGCCGCTGCGGCGGCGCGTAGATATGCTGCGTGTCGCGCGTGGTCAGGTTGTAGGGAGCGATCAGCTCGCTCACCAGGATCGAGGCATAGAACGCCGCGAGCACTATCGCCGCGGCCACCGCGATGCGGTGGCGGCGGAACTTCCACCACATGATCTTCCATTGCGAGGCGCGGTAGAAGCGCTCCTGCTCCGGGGTCATCGCCTCCGCGGCGTAGGGATCCCACGGCTCGCGCGAGACGTAGTGCGGCATCACGCTGGCGGCGCGCTCGTTCACCGGGCGACGCTGCCCGTCAGGCGAATGCGCGGATCGAGCACCGCGAGCAGCAGATCGGATATGAACATGCCGATCACGGTGAGAAGCGAGAGGAACATCAGGAAAGAGCCGGCCAGGTACTGGTCCTGGCTCTTCAGCGCCTCGAGCAGCATCGGCCCCGAGGTCTGCAGCGAGAGCACCACGGCGACGATCGCCGAGCCGGAGATCACCGAAGGCAGCAGGTTGCCGATGTCGGCGATGAACGGATTGAGCGCCATGCGCAGCGGATAGCGCACCAGCAGCCGGAAGGCCGGCATGCCCTTGGCGCGCGCCGTGACGACGTATTGCTTCTGCAGCTCATCGAGCAGGTTCGCGCGCAGGCGCCGGATCATCGCGGCGGTGCCCGAGGTGCCGATGACGATCACCGGGATCCACAGGTGCTCGAGCACCGAGCGGGCCTTGTCCCAGCCCCAGGGCTGCCCGAGGTACTCCGGATCCATGATGCCGCCGATCGAGAGCCCGAACTGGACGTTGGCGAAGTACATGAGGACCAGTGCCAGCAGGAAGTTCGGTGTCGCGAGTCCTATATAGCCGAGGAACGTGAGCCCGTGGTCACCCCAGCTGTACTGCTGCGTGGCGGCGTAGACGCCGATCGGAAAGGCGACCGCCCAGGTGAAGAGGATCACCGAGAAGTTGAGGATGAAGGAGAGCAGCAGGCGATCGCCCACCACCTCCTTCACCGCCATGTCGTGCTCGAAGGACCAGCCGAGATCGCCCTGCAGCAGGCCGGAAAATCCGTGCTCGGTCGGCCATAACCCGACCCATACCGCGTACTGCTCGATGAACGGCTTATCGAGGCCGTACTGCTTGCGCAGGAAGTCGACCTTCTCGAGCGCCGCGCTGTCGCCCTGGCTCTTCAGCTCGGCGATCTGGTTGGACAGGAAGTCGCCCGGCGGCAGCTTGATGATGGCGAAGGTGATGAAGCTGATCACGAGCAGCGTCGGGATCATGATCAGCAGGCGATGCAGCGTATAGCGCAGCATGGGGCCTCCGCCCTATCTGAACCAGAACGTCTCGGGCCGGTAGATGCCGAAGAAGGCGCCCGGGTCCCAGTTGTAGAAGCCTTCGCGCGGCACGTTCATCAGCCGCTCGCGCGCCACCACCGGCTGCGGCACGCCGGCGACGATGCCGATCACGTATTGCCGCTCGGCATGGATCTTCAGCATTTCATGCCAGATCGCGGCGCGTTCCTCGCTCGAAGGCGAGGCCGCCCAGCGCTTGTAGAGCTCGGCGAGCTCCTGCACCTGCGGCAGGTCGGGCGCCTCGCCCATCTTCTGCCCGGTCTCGTAGTACTGGCCGAACTTCGGCCATTGCAGCTGCAGCTGGCTGGTCGGCGCCAGCTCGTCGGGCGAGGTGTCGGGCGTCGGCAGCCCGTTCTCCAGGCCGCTCCAGATCGACATCACGGTCTCGCCGGCGAACACGCGGTTTCTGAAGGCCTCGCGCTGAGACGGCTTGCTGTAGAGCTTGATGCCGACCTCGCGCCAGGTCTCGCGCACCAGCTCGAGCACATCGGTCTGCTCGGTCGATTCGCCCGCCGTCTCGACGATGATCTCGAGCGGCCGGCCGTCGGGCAGCCGGCGCACGCCGTCGCGCGCGCGCTTGAGTCCCATCTCGTCGAGCAGCTGGTTCGCCGCCTTGCGGTCGTAGCGCGCCCATGCGGTGCGGTACTCGGGGCGATAGAGCGGGCTCGCCTCGAGCACGGTGTTGTTCGCCTCGATGGCGAGGCCGAAGTACAGCACCTGGTTGACGAGCGAGCGGTCGATGGCGAGCGAGAGTGCGCGGCGAAAGCGCACGTCCCGCAGCACCTGCCGCCACACCGGGTCGTTGACATTCAGGTTGGGGAAGAGCGCCACGTGCGAGCCGCGCGCCGCTCGCCAGAGCAGCGTGTGATACTGGTTCTGCTTTTCGCCCTGCTTCAGGAAGGTGTAATTGTTGAAGTTGAGATCGCGCGCCTGCAGGTCGGCGTCGCCAGAGCCGGCCTTTGCCGGGATCAGCTTCGGATCGGCGATGGCGAGCACCATGCGGGGTTGTCGCCCTCATAGAGGTTGTCCATGCGGTTATGCACCGCCGCCCAGCGGCGTGTCGCCGTCCCTTCCGCTTCCGCCTTCTGCACCTTCGCCGAGTACTTCTTGTGGAACTGCTTGAGGTAATGCGCCGGCCGGAAGACGAAGAGCGGCGAGGCGCCCGCCATGCGCGGCAGGAAGTGCGGGTTGGGCTTCGACCACGTATAGCGCACCGTGGTCTCGTCGAGCAGCTCGAACTGAGGCGCCTGGCCGTCGACCAGCAGATCACGCGGCGGCCCGGAAGGACTGAGCTCCTTGTTGTTGGCGACGTCCTCCCAGTAGTAGCGGAAATCCTCGCTGGTGAACGGCTGGCCGTCGGACCAGCGGTGCCCGCGGCGCAGGTGCAGCGTGAAGAGGCGCCCGTCCTTCACCTCGAGCGACTCGAGGATGTCGGGGACGATGTTGAGGTTGCGGTCGTAGCCGACGAGCCGCGCATAGCCGTAGATCGTGAAGAGGCGCGTGTCGCGGCTTCGGCCCGCCAGCGTGTTCAGCGTTCCGCCATAGCGGCCAAGCGACGTGCCGCCCTCGCCCAGCGGCACCACCAGCGGCTTTTGCGGCACCCGCTTGTCGACCGGCGGCAGCTTTCCCGCGCGCACCTGGTCGGCGAACGCCGGCGGCTCGACGTAGGCCTGCGCCGTGCCGGCGATCGCGAGCAGCGCGATGAGAGCCAGTCGCTTCATTGGCGCGCGCGCACCAGGTGCTCGTTGCCCACATCGAGCATGCCCGGGCAGCGTCCTTCGACGATGCGGAATTGGCTCGACCAGGCCGACGGGTCCGAGGCCTTGCCCTCCATAAGGGCGTCGAAGTCGAGCTTGCGGTCGAGGTGCGGATCGGGCACCGCCGCGAGCAGCGCCTTGGTATACGGGTGTTGCGGGTTACGGAAGAGCTGCGCGGCCGGCGCCAGCTCGACGATGCGCCCGGCGCACATCACGGCAATGCGGTCGGCGAGATAGTTCACCACCGCCAGGTTGTGCGAGATGAAGATGTAGGTGAGGTTGAGCGCCCGGCGAAGATCGAGGAGCAGGTTCAGCACCTGCGCCTGCACCGAGACATCGAGCGCCGACACCGGCTCGTCGAGCAGCAGGAGTTCGGGGCCGAGCGCCAGCGCCCGCGCGATGCCGATCCTCTGGCGCTGCCCGCCGGAGAAGCTGTGCGGATAGCGGCGCAGGAAGCGCACGTCCAGGCCGACCAGCGCCATCAGTTCCTTCACGCGCTGGAAGCGCTCGTCCGCGTCACCGATCTTGTGGATGACGAGCGG
>JAEKLK010000201.1 GCA_019509895.1 Betaproteobacteria bacterium
GGTGCCGACCTTCGAATCGATCGGCCTCTACTGGACGCCGCCGTCGAACCCCGGCGCCGGGTGCGCGTTGATTTTCCGCAAGGTGGGTGAGTCGAATTGGCGCCAAGGCCTCGACATGTGGTTCGACGCCCGCAACAATGAGTGCCGCGGCAGCCTGGTGCTGCTCGAGCCCGGTACGAGCTATGAGATGCAGATGGGTCTTCCCGCGAGCACGCCCACCGCCGGCCTCGTCGCGACCACCTGGAGCGAGCAAGTCCCGGTCGCGCAGACCATCACGCTGCCGGCAGGCACGCTCAACCAGCCTCTCGCCATCACACAGGGCGGCTCGCCCGGCGGCTACGTGGTGTACCAGGCGGATCCGAACTCGGGCACGACCATCGACGTCCGGAACGCGTTTCTCAACAACGTGACCATCGCCGCGCCGTACGTAATCCTGCGCGGCTTCACGCTGAAGGGCGCGCAGGCCGATGCCATCAATCTGCTCCAGGGTGCACACGATCTCGTGATCGAGAAGAACGACATCAGCGGCTGGGGCCGTTACCGCACCAGCGGCAACTGGGATTACGGCGTGGACTATGACGCCGGCATCCGCTGCGAGAGCGTCGCCACGCTCGAGCGCGTCGTCATCCAGCGCAACCAGATCCACGACCCGCGCTATGGCGCGAATAGCTGGGACAGCGCGCATCCGGCGGGCCCGCAAGGCATCACGCTCAACTTTTGCGGCGGCAACAACGTCATCCGCTACAACGAGATCAGGAGCGCCGATTTCCACCACTTCTATAACGACGGTATCGGCGGCTCGGACAACTATACGACCACGGGCTTCCCGAACTACGACAGCGACATCTACGGCAACATCGTGCAGGGCGTGATGGACGACGGCCTGGAGATCGAAGGCGGCGATCGCAACGTGCGCATCTGGGGCAACTACATCACCCAGGCGGGCACCGGCATCGCGAGCACGATCGACTCGGTCGGACCGCTGTACATCTTCCGCAACGTCTACGACCAGAGCCGCATGCACTATCTCGCCTCGACGGATGCGGACGATCGTGGACCGTTCTTCAAGGCGGGCAGCGATAGCTCGGTCGGCAATGGACGCCGCTACGTGTTCCACAACACGTCGCTGCAGGCGCCGAACCCGGGCGGCTCTTTTCCGCTCGGCGCTGGCAGCGGCATCCATGGCACGGGCGGCGACCCGCTCACCAACACGATTTCCAGGAACAACATCTACTGGATCTGGAAATCGAACTGGGATTCGGTCGATCAGCTGAGCTCGGGCTTCGGCAACGACGTGGACTACGACCTGTATAACGGCTTCATCAACGCCGGGCCCGGTGCGGAGGGCAATGGCGTCAAGGTGAGCGCGCCGGCCTTCGCCGCCGGCAGCGGCGTCGGCATGAGCGGGATGTATCAGCTCGCGCCCGGCGCCGCCGGCTACGGTGGCGCAGTGCGCCTGCCGAACTTCAACGACATGTACGCGGCACCGGACATCGGCGCGCACCAATCGGGTACTTCAGCGATGAAGTTCGGAGTGAACGGAAGCCGGTAAGTCTCGCCAGCGTCTCAAGCGGCGCGCGGCGGAGCTGCGATTTCTTCCAGCAACCGGAGGAGCTCCTCGGGGGCCGAGGATTTGCTCATCACGTGATCGAACCCGGCGCCGAGCACTGCCACCTTGTCGGCCGGCTGCGCGAAGACGCCGGTCATCGCAATCAGCACCGGGCGCTTGGCGAGCTTCATCGCCACGATCTCGCGCGCGAGTGCGAATCCGGTTTTGCGCGGCATGACGATGTCGAGGATGCACACGTCGGGGGCATAGCGCTGGAGCGCCTCGATCACGAAGCTGGCGTTGCCGCAGGTATGCACCGCGTGCCCGTCGTCCCGCAGCAGCTCCGACAGCATGAGCATCGTGTCCGCGTCGTCATCCGCGATAAGGATGCTGAGCGCCGGGAGCGCCGCGGACCTTGCCTTGGCTTGCATGGCGGCGAAGTCTGCCACCACTTTGTTATACGAATGTTGTGTCGCCTGTGGGCGACAGAAATGGCTCGCGGGAGGCGGGTTCCTCAGGATTTGCTCTTGGTTAGATCGTTGATGAGATCCGCGAGCGCGAGGGCTTTGCTATTCGTCATGTCGGGGCTTCCGTGCAGCCACTCCTCGACCGTCTTCTCGGGGACCTTGAGTCGTGCCGCCAATTCTTTAAGCCCCAGTCGTCCGGCGGCGTATTCGAGCAGGCGTTTTTTCGAGTCATCGGGCATGGCGTCTATTCTGTCAGCGGTCGACGCCTAAAAGAAAATAGCGGACTTATCAGGTTAAGGTCCGCGCGGTCATTCACGATACGGCTTGCCTGCGCGATAGAGTGCCAGTCGCGCCCTTGCCGCAGCGCCGCTCGAATTCGCGAACTTGGGATCTTCGAGGGCCTTTTCCTGCCAGCGGATGGCCTCGGGAAAATCGCCGGCCGCGGCGTAGGCGGCGGCGAGCGTATCTATGAACTCGGGCTCCTTCCAGCCCGTCAACTCGCACGCCCGGCGTGCATGTTCCACGGCCCGTGTCGCGCCTTTGCCCTTGTCGTCACCCACAACAAGGGACCACGCAAGATTGTTGAGTCGACCCGGATTGTCGGGATCGATGCGCGCGGCGGACTCGTGGTCGGCAAGCGTGCGCTCGCGATCGCCCTTGGCCCACCAGGCGCGCGCGCGATTGTCGTAGGCCGTCGCCGAGCGCGGATTGAGCTGGATCGCTTCGCTGAAATCCGCGATGGCGCGCTCATGGTCGCGCTTGTCGTACCACGCATTGCCGCGATTGTTGTAGGCGAGGACGTACTGGGGGTTGAGGCGGATCGCCTCGCTGTAGTCCGCGATCGCCCGATCGTTGTCGCGCTTGGCGCGCCAGGCGTTGCCGCGATCGAAGTACGCGAGCGCGTATTGCGGATTCAGCCGGATCGCTTCGCCATAGTCGGCGATCGCGCGATCGAAGTCTCGCTTTTCGTACCAGGCATTGCCCCGAGTGTCGTAGGCGAGCGCGTAGCGCGCATCGAGGCGAATCGCCTCGTTCAGGTCGGCAATCGCGCGATCCGCGTCGCGCTTGCTCCGCCACGCGGCCGCGCGCGTCCTGAACGCACGCGCCAGCGGTTCACCGGTCAGCTTGCCCGAACTGATCGCCCGGGTGCAGTCGCTGATGCGGCCGTCAGCGTCCACTTCATCGCTGCCGCACGATTCTTCTCCCAGCAGATAGGGCATGGCGCGGCGGATTTCGCCCTCGAGCTCGTCCGCCAAGACCGAAAGATGCCTGCCGGCGAGCAGGCCGCGCGGCTCGTCCGTGTTGCCGGCGTTCTTGCTTGCCAGGCTTGCCGCCGAGATGGCGCGGCTCGACGTGATATACCGCTCGCGTTCGATCATCGACGTCGCGAGGTCGACGAGCGACACCCGGAGGTAGACATAAGGGGCGATATACCCGGTCGCCGAGCCCCCCGTTGCATAGGACATGTTCTCGAAATTGCTGTCGATGTAATAACCGAGCCCTTCGAGCATCCCCGAGCCGCGGTGTCCGTCCTGCATACGGATCTCGGCCTGCCCGCGATGCCGGGTGACGATGACGAGATGCGTCGCTCCGTCCTTCTTCATGGCCGCGATGAGATCCTGCGAGAGCGCGACGCGGCGGCCATCGAAGAGCTTGTGCTGTTCCGTGAACAGGCTGGGCGAGGAGCCGAAGTACGTCGCCACCGGCATGCGCACATCGAGGTCTCTGAGGGTCAGCTGGACCGCGTTCAACGTGGCGATATCGAAGAATCGCGAGCCGATCGAAACGGGTTCGCTTCTATTGCGGCTCATCTGCGACCCCGTACTGCCCACGTACGCGACCACCGTCATCGTTTCGCCGATGAGGGAAAGCGCGGCGTACCGGCGCGTTCCGTCGTCGGCATTGCTTGCCGTGGGGAGGCAAAGCCACAAGAGAAGTGCCGCCGATCCCCCAAGAGCGAGGATGGGTCCTAGCCGGGGCCCGATGCGCCCCGATGTATGCGCTCGCATGACACCCCCTTTTTGGTACCAGCGAAGCGGGCTCGACGCCGCGTGGCCGAATCTATCGAAATCGGGATTGCCGTGCTAGCGCCTGCAAGGCGCCACGACAATGGGGCACTGGCCCGATTCAGGGGGTGAAGACGAGGAAGTACTGGTTCTCCAGGAAGGTGTGCTCGTCGACGAGCCGGTAGCCGGCGGCGGTTAGCTCGCTCTTGACGCGGTCGGGCGAGACGCGCGCGCGCGGCGCTGGCCCGATATCGGCGTCCAGCGTGAAGTCGATGATGGCGACGCGGCCGCCGGGTTTGAGCGATTGCTTGAGCTTGGCGAAGTAGCCGCGCCGGTCGTCGATGTGGTGGTAGGTGTCGACCATCAGCACGAGGTCGACCTTTTCGGGGAGCCGCGCGTCCTCGGTGGTCGCCTGCACGGCGACGATGTTGGCGAGGTGCTCCCGCTTCGCGCGCTCCGCGAGGTGCTTCACCATGTCGGGCTCGAGGTCGACGGCGAACACCTTGCCGGCCGGCACCGCGCGCGCGAGGCGCACAGTGAAGTAGCCGGTGCCGGCGCCAATGTCGGCGACGAGCGCGTCGCGCTTGAGCTTCAGCGCCTCGATCACCTCCTGCGGCTTCTGCCAGGCGTCGCGCTTGGGATCGTCGAATACCTGCGACCAGCGCTCGGGATCGGAAAAGTCGTGCTCGTGCTCGTGCGGCGCCTGCGCCAGCGCGAGCGCTGCAAGCGCGCCGCAAGCCAGTAACGCCGCCGTTGATGCTAGTCTCACGATGCGTGGACGCTCCCGCCGTAAATTCTTCTGCGCGCCGGCCCTGGTCGCTGCACGTCGCAAATCTCGCGCGCGCCGCTTTCTGGCTGGCGTTGCTCGCGATTGTACTCACTCAGGCGTTCGGCTCGCGCGGCATCGACAAGGCGCGCGCGGGCCTGCTCGGCCGCTTCGAGGAGGAGCGCAAGTCGCGCGTCATCGCCATGATCCACCGCGAGGAGAGCACCAGCCTCTTCGGCGTGCCGGTGTCGGCCTCGATCAGCATCGACGACTCGGAAGCGGTGCTGCGCGCGATCCGCTTCACGCCGCCCGAGCAGCCGATCGACGTCATCCTGCACACGCCCGGAGGACTGGTGCTCGCCGCCGAGCAGATCGCCAAGGCGCTGGTCGAGCACAAGGGCAAGGTCACGGTGTTCGTGCCGCATTACGCCATGAGCGGTGGAACGCTCATCGCACTCGCCGCCGACGAGATCGTCATGGACGCGAACGCGGTGCTCGGCCCGGTCGATCCGCAGATCGGCGACATGCCGGCCGCCTCGATCGTCAAGGTGGTCGAGATCAAGGGTGCGCAGCACGTGGGCGATGAGCTCCTGATCCTCGCCGACATGGCGCAGAAGGCGCGCGTGCAGGTCGCGACCTTCGTCGCGCAGGTGCTCTCCAAGCACATGGACCAGAAGCGCTCGGTGCAGGTGGCGAGCGTGCTCTCCGAGGGCCGCTGGACGCATGACTTCCCGATCACCGTGCAGGCCGCGCAGGGCCTCGGCCTGAAGGTCTCCACCGACATGCCGCGCACGGTGTACGAGCTGATGGATCTCTATCCGCAAGGCGGCGGCATCCGGCCCTCGGTCTGGTACGTGCCGTTGAAGCGCATGCCCGGGCAATCCGGCGCGCCGCCCGCGCCGCGGCCCGAGAACAAGGGAGCAGCTTCCGGCTCTTAAGGAAGGCCTGACGAAGTCGCCCGCGAAAGCGGGGGTCCCTTTTTGAAAGACATGGGTTCGCGCTTTCGCGGGAACGACGGTCCGCGCTTTTCAGAGATTTCCTAGCCGAGCGCGCGCCTGCTCGCCGAGGTGCGCGAAGATCAGCTCGGCGAGCTTGCGCTCCGCGGTTTCCTGGCCGAGCCGCCGGACCTCGGTGTCGAGATCGAAGAACGCCTTGACGCCGAGCGCGCGCGCCGCCGTGTCGATCGCCCCGTACAGCGCGTCGCTCAGCGGCTCGTGCACTACGCGGCAGCAGATCACCGCGGCACGGCAGCGATCGCGGCGGGCCTCGAGCCCGGTGAGGAAATCGAACATGCGCGATTCGTCGAAACGCACGCTTGAGATGATGAGCGCCACCGTCGGCTCGATGCGCTCGAGCGCCTCGGCGAGCGAGCGCGCTGCGACCACGTCGGCAGCTTCGCCGATCAGGCGCTCGCAGGTCGCAATCGCGATCTCGGTCCCGGCGATCAGCACGCGCGGTCTGGACGGCATGGCAGCTCCCGTCTTAGACGCACGCGACTCGGGCGCGTTCCTGGCTTAAGACTGCGTCAGCTTCGCGGCGCGCAGGCGCTTCAATGACCTCAGTGAACCTCTTTGCCGCCGCTGCGCTGGTCGGGCGAGGTGAAGCGCCGCACCACTTCCAGCAGCGCATCGAGCATCACGGGCTTATTCAGATAGGCGGCAGCGCCCAGCCGCTTGGCATGCACAGCGACGTTCTCGTCCACCGTGAGGAACACCACCGGGATGTCGCGCGTCTCCAGATCACCCTTGAGCGCCTCGACGAACTCGTAGCCGTTTATGTACGGCATCTCGACATCGACGATGATGAGATCCGGCGCCTCGCTGAGCACCAGGTGGCCGCCGATGATGGCGTGCTCCGCTACGAGCACCTGGTAGCCGTTGTTGCTGAGGTGAAGACGCAGCAGATCCCGAAAAATCGCGTCGTCGTCGATCACCAGCACTTTCGCCGACTTGCTGGAGTTGCCGGAAGCGGCGGCAGGGACCGAAGTCATGGGCGCCACTTTACTATTCGGCCGCATCGGCCGCAGGTTCATCAACGAGGGGCAGCTGCAGCGCCAGGTCGCCGCACGAAGGCCGGGCGCCGCATCCGAGGCAAATGACCTCCGACAAGAGCGACAGAGGCGCGCTCGCGTCGCTCGGCCGCCATTCCTCGGCCTGGCAGGCGAGGCAGCGCATGACGAGCGTTCCGATCCTGACCTTCATCTGTCGAAGTGCTCCTACCCCCGGGGGTGCCTAACCTAAAAGACAGCGGCGGGCGTTGGAATCATCTCGACAAAGGTTTACCGAACGCCCGGCGGTCGAGAGGAAATTCATCACGCCGCGGGCCGCTCCAGTCGGCACCTCACACCTGCCGCTCGAGCAGGCGGGCGCCGAACGCGAGCAGCCGCTCGGCCCAGGAGCGCGCCCGCCATTCCTGCAGCGCAATCGGGCGCGCGAGCGCCAGGTCGGCCTCGAAGTCGCGCTCGAGAAGCGCGGCGAGCCGTGGCTCGAGCACCGCAAGGTTCACCTCGTCGTTGAGGCCGAACGAGCGGTTATCGAAGTTGGTCGAGCCCACCACGCACCACAGCCGGTCGACGATGAACACCTTGGCGTGGATCATGGCCGGCTGGTACTCGTGGATCTCGGCGCCTGCGGCGAGCAGCGTCCCGTAGCGGCGCCGGCTCGCGAGCCGCGTGATCGGATGGTTGTTCCATTTGCCGGGGGTCAGCACGGTGACCGGCACGCCCCGCTGCGCCGCGCGCACCAGCTCGGCCATCAGGCTGCGATCGGGCAGGAAGTACGGCGAGCAGATGTGGATCGACTCGCGCGCCGAGGCGATCAGCACCTGGAAGAGCAGCCGTGCGCGCGTCGAGCGCCCGGCGGACGGTGTGCTGTTCACCACCATGCCGACGCCGCCGCCGGCAGGGAGCGGGCGCAATCCGCTCGGGTCGGGCGGCGAGAAATCCGCCTCGGGCAGCACCTCGCCGGCCGCCTCCAGCCAGTTCTCGGCGAAGGAGGTCTGCAAGCCCTTCACCAGATCGCCCCGCAGGCAGACCATCGTGTCGCGCCACGGCTGGGCGCGGTGCGGCGGGCCGATCCAGAAGTCGGCCACGCCGACGCCGCCCACGAACGCCACCTCGCCGTCGATCACCAGGATGTCGCGGTGCGTGCGGTTGTTGAAGCGCTTGAGCGTGTACCAGGCGATCGGCTGGTACCAGTAGAGGCGGCCGCCGGCGGCGCGCAACTCAGCGAAATAGCGCTCGGGCGTGAACAGGCTGCCGATGCGGTCGACCACGATGCGCACCGCGACGCCGGCGCGCGCGCGCTCGGTGAGCACGCGCAGCACCTCATCGCCGGCGCGGCCGCGCCGGAAGAGATAGACCTCGAGATGGATGCTGGTCTTCGCCGCGCGCATCGCTGCCAGCTCTGCGGCATAGATCGAGGCGCCGCTGTTCAGCACATCGAGCTCGCCCGCGGCGAACAGGCGCGCGTTGACTATGGCGCTCAGGTAGTTCACGAACTCGCGCGAGTCGAGCCGCTCGCGCGAGGGCGTCACCCGGTAGGGCAGGCCGGGCTCGAAGAGAAGCAGCAGGACCAGGGCGGCGACGATCGCGATCGCCGCGACGGAGACGAATGCGCTCAGTGGCGCAGGACGCACTTCTCGTAGAGCGCGGGGAAGGCGCCCTGCGGGTCGTATCTCGTCTTCAAGCGCCGGTAACCCTCGCCGTTGTAGCGGTGCTCGAACTCCGGCTGCGAGAGGAACGTGGACGAGTAGAGCATCTTGATGCCGTCCAGCGCGAAGCACTTCTCGTCCATGATGCGCGTGTAGTAGTAGTCGCCCTTGTCAGGGCGCTTCTTCACCTGGCAGTAACAACCGAGGTTGTAGTAGAGGGTGTTGGCGCGGATCGGGTAGATCGTCGGCGTCGCCGGCGTGCGGATCGGCGTGACGATCCACGGCTTGCCGCGAAGGTCGACCTCCTCGAGCGCGAAGCGCGTGAGCTCGCGCGCGTGCTCCCACGGCACCTCCCAGTCCTGGATGAGCGGCTCCTCGCCGCCCTCGGTATCGGCGCCCGCGCGCCGCAACCATCGGTTCTTCGTGTCGACGTAGCGCTTGTAGAAGCCGGAATTGCGCATTGCGCGCGGCGCGTAGCGACGGAAGAGCCGATAGCCGGTCGTGTCCGGAAGGTTCCAGAACCATTCCGGGTCGTACCGGAAGAGGTAGTCCTTGGTCGTGAGATAGACGTCCTCGCGCTCTTCGACCAGGCGGTAGAAAACGTGGTCGCGCAGGATGTCGTCGACCCGCGGCGCATCGTCCACAAAACGCGATACGGTGAGGTACAAGCGGTCGGCGGAGTAGAACAGGCCCTCGACGAAGTCGACGCCGGGGGTCTCGGTGGCGGCGCGCATGGCGTCGAGGAATGCCTCCATGTCGCGAAAGCGCGTGGTATGCAGGTGGACGTGGCGCCGTGCCGGCATCAGGCGCATCCGCGCGCGCAGCACGTAGCCGAGCGTGCCGTAGGAATTCGGCAGCGCGCGATAGAGCTCGGCATGCTCGCCGGCGCTCGCGCAAGTGACGACGCGCCCGTCGCCCAGCAGCACGTCAGCCTCCGCCAGCCCGTCGTGCACGAAGCCGTGGCGAAAGCAGTTCGACTCGATGCCGATGCCGACGATCGCGCCGCCAACCGTGATGTGCTTGAGCTCCGGCGTGATGAGCGGCACGAGGCCGTGCGGCAGCGTATGGTCGACGAGCGACTCGAAGGTCGCGAGGCCCTCGACGTCGACGGTGCGCGCGGCCGCGTCCACGTTCAGCACTTTGTTGAAGGCGCTGAGATCCAGGCGCCGGCGCGCTCGGGTTCGCGGCGCATAGCGGAAAAGGTTCGAGCTGGTGCGCTTGCGCAGGCTCAGCGCGCCCGCGCCGGTGCCGGCGCCGCTAAGCCGCCCGGCCAGGGCTTCTTTTTTCAGCGAGTGTTGCTTGAGAAGGCTGCTCGTCAAGTTCGTAGAGGTGCTCGCGCGTCATCGGGTAGCCCGTGGCGCTGACGTTGCCCTTGGAGAAGACGATCTGGAAGAGGTGCGTACGGCCCGCCGGCGAGCGGAACATCTCGGCGCAGCCATACAGGTACGTGCGCCAGATGCGCCGGAAGCGCTCGTCGAACTTCTGCGGGTCGAGCGCCTGGATCTTGTCCCAGTTGCGGTCGAAGCGCTCGCCCCAGACATCCAGCGTTAACGCGTAATGGCGGCGCAGGTTCTCCACGTCCATCACTTCCAGGCCGGCTTTCTCCATCTCGATGACGACGTCGGCGAGGCTCGGGATCCAGCCGCCGGGGAAAATGTACTTGCGGATGAAGTAATCGGTCTCGTAATGACCGACGTGGCCGATGAAGTGGATCAGGCCGAGGCCGCCCGGCTTGAGCGAGCGCGCGTGCGCCTGGATGAGGTCGACCAGCCCGTCGCGCCCGGCGTGCTCGAGGCAGCCGATCGACACCACCTTGTCGTACTGGCGGTCCATGCTGCGGAAGTCGGCCTCCAGCGCCACGGTGTTCCTGAGCTTCTTGCGCTCGATCTGGCGCCGCGCGTGCTCGACCTGCGAACCGGTGGTGTTGTAGCCGGTGACCTTCACGCCGAAACGCTCTTCGGCATACATGAGGAAGCCGCCGAAGCCGCTGCCGACGTCGACCACGTCATCGCCAGGCTCCAGCCGCACCTTCTTCGCCACGTAGTCGAGCTTGTTCCGCTGCGCCTCCTCCAGCGTGCGCGTGCCTTCCTTCCAGTAGGCGCAGGTGTAGAGCATCAGCGGATCGTCGAGCCAGTGGCGGTAGAACTCCGGCCCGAGCGCGTAGTGGAACTCGGCGTTGTGCTTGGCGCGCAGCCAGTTGCGGTTGGAATGCAGCCACTCGTGCACGCGGTTGGCGAGGGCGACGAGCAAGCCGCCCTGGTCGACCCGCGCCGCCATGCCGGCGGCGAGGGCGCGCGCGAGGCTGCCTTCGACGTCGATGGCGCCGTCGAAGTAGGCCTCGAGCAGGCCGACATGGCCGTAGAGCGCGACGCGGCGATAGGCGCGCGCGTCGCGAAAGACCAGCTTGAATTCCGGCGCCGCGCTGCCCGAGCGCCACTCGCTGCCGTCGGCGTAACGCGCGGCGAAGCATGCGCCGGAGCGGCTCGCGATGGTGCGCAGCATCGTTTCGACGGCGGCCTTCAAGGGTCGCGATTTTACCGCCCGATGGAACCGGAACCGCAACTTTGCTAGCCTTGGCCGAGCAACTCGCGCAACTCGCAGGAGCAACCTGACATGGCAAAAGCAGCCAAGGACCGCCCGGCCGGCGCCAAGAGCAGCACCGCGAAGTCAGGCGGCGCGAAAACCCCGGCTTCGCCGCCGACCCCGGCCAGAAAGAGCACCAAGGCCGCGCCCGGTATCCCCTCGGTGCGCGTCCCGGAGCGCCAGACGAGCCGCAACACCCAGGCGCCGCTGTCGCCCGAAGAGGTCTACCGGCTGATCCAGGAGTCGGCCTACTTCAAGGCCAAGGCGCGCGGCTTTGCGCCCGGCCACGAGGTTCAGGACTGGATAGAAGCCGAACAGGAAGTCAGGCGCCGCTTGGAAGGCCGGGCCTAGCCGCCCGGGCTGGCGAGCGTCTTTCCCCGCAGTCGTTTTGCTTACCCCGAACGGACCATCCGCGTTGCCGTGAAACTTGCTTCTTGCAGGCACACACTAGCAGGAGCGTTAGCTATGAAGATTTGTGTGCACAGCAACCGGGGCCCGAGAAGCGAAGAGACGCCCTGCGCGTTCTACCTCGGCGGTCGGCGCCTTCCCGTCCTTGCGGTGCTTGAGCGCTGGGCCGACGGCACCCACAGCTACTTCGAAGTGATGGTCGACGACGGCCGCCGCTTCGTGCTGCGCCAGCAGCCGACGCTGCGCTGCTGGGAGCTCGCCGCGTGCTTTGCCGCCAAGCAACCGAAGAAGCCGGCCGCCAAACCGGTAACTACGGCGGCGCCGCGTAAATTCTTCTCCTCGCTGCTGCACTCCAAGTAGCTCATGCGGCCGATGAGCCGGCGGCTCGCCAGCCTGGCGCTCGCTGCGGCCCTGTTTGCGACTGCCGGCTGCAGCCGCGACGACCCCTCCGGCAAAGGTGGACCGGGCGAGCGGGCCGGCCGGCAGGTCGACCGCGCGCTCGACAAGGCCGGCCAGGCGGTCGAGAAGGCCGTGCGCGACATGCAGGGCGCCTCCAAAGGGCAGGACACTTCCAAAGAGAGCAAGTAGCTCGGCGTCTTAACGTCGTGGGATAGGTGACATCAATAGATCGAATTGTGATTTTCGATTTGATCTATGCGCAGCGCGGTCGTACCTTTAGTCTCCCGTGGAAGGAGACTCCCGATGAAAGCACTCAAAGGCACGAAGACGCACGACAAC
>JAEKLK010000202.1 GCA_019509895.1 Betaproteobacteria bacterium
GGAAGAGCTGATGAGCGCGGGGGTCGACGTGCGCGTCTTCGGACCTTGGCGGCGCAAGCTGCGCAAGGGTTCGCCGCTCAAAGCGCGCCTGGAGCACGGCTTCTTCACGCCCGAGCGCATGGTGGAGATCTTTGCCGGCTCGCAGGCGACGCTGAACGTGCACACCTGGCGCGAGCGCTTCGACTTCGGCCTCAATCCCCGGGTGTTCGAGGCCGGCGCCTGCGGCACGCCGCAGCTCGTGGACCACAAGCGCGAGCTCGACGAGCTCTTCAGCGCCGGTGAACGCGCCGGCATGCTGGTCTATCGCGACGACGACGAGCTCCTGCGGCTCGCGCGGTCCCTTCCCGGGCGCGCCGCCGAGCTGCGTGCCGCCGCCCGCGAGGCCGCGCCCTCCTTCCACCGCAATCACTCCTACCGCGCGCGCGTGGCCGAGATGCTGCGGATCGTTGCCCCCCGCGCCTGAAGGACTACTGGCCAGCTGAGATGAAACGGATTGGTCGGGGTGAGAGGATTTGAACCTCCGACACCTGCGTCCCGAACGCAGTACTCTACCAGGCTGAGCTACACCCCGAACTAGGAATGGCGGGCTACGGAAAAGGACGCCAATTCTAGCAAAGATCGCTTGAACTCCGAGTCGGCCAGCGGCGCGAGCGCCGCCTGCGCGGCGGTGCATTCACGCTCGGCCACGGCGCGCGCGTAGTCGAGCGAGCCGCAGGCGCGGATCGCGGCAAGCACCGCGCCGAAGTCCTCGCGCCCGCCTGCGACGATGGCATGGCGCACCACCGAGCGCTCCGCGCTCGAGCCCGAGCGCAGCGCATGGATGAGGGGCAGCGTCGGCTTGCCCTCCGCCAGATCGTCGCCGAGGGTCTTGCCGATCTCGGTCTCCTCGCCGAAATAGTCGAGGACGTCGTCGATCAGCTGGAACGCCGTGCCCACATGCGCCCCGTAGCGCGCAAGGCCCTCTTCCATAGGACTCTTTGCCAGCACCCCGCCCAGGCGCGCCGCGGCCTCGAACAGCTTGGCGGTCTTTCGCCGGATCACCTCCAGGTAGCGCGCTTCGTCGACTTCGGGGTCATGACTGCCCATGAGCTGCATCACCTCGCCGCCCGCGATGGCATTGGTCGCATCCGCGAGCACGCGCATTACGCGCATGTCCTGCACCTCGACCATCATCTGGAAGGACCGCGAATACAGGAAGTCGCCGACCAGCACAGAGGCCGCGTTGCCGAAGGCAGCGTTCGCGGTTTGCCGCCCGCGGCGAAGCGCCGACTCGTCCACTACGTCGTCGTGCAGTAGGGTCGCGGTGTGGATGAATTCGACCACTGCGGCGAGCGTCAGGCGCGACTCACCGCGATAGCCGAGCGCCCCGCAGGCAAGCAGCAAGAGCGCGGGGCGCAAGCGCTTGCCGCCAGCCGCGACGATGTATTGCGCCACCTGGCGTACCAGCGGCACATCCGACTCGAGCCGCTCGCCAATCAGGAGGTCGAGGCGCCGCATGTCGTCCGCGACCGGCGCCAGCATGGACAGGAAGGTCATGATTTCCGGTATAATTCTCGGCCTTTTGCAGCGCAACGCCTAGGTTTACTCCCATTACTCCTATGTACGCAGTGATCAAATCCGGCGGCAAGCAATATCGCGTCGAGTCCGGCGGCAAGCTTCGCGTCGAGTCGCTCGCCGCGGATGTCGGCGCCGCAATATCGTTCGACCAGGTGCTCCTGGTCGGCAACGGCGAGAGCGTCAAGGTGGGCGCACCGCTCATCTCGGGCGCGCTCGTGAAGGGCACTGTGCTCGGCCACGGCCGCGGCGACAAGGTGAAGATCTTCAAGATTCGCCGCCGCAAGCATTACCAGAAAACGCAGGGCCATCGGCAGAACTACACCGAGGTCCGCATCGACGACATAGTTCAGGGCTAGTAAAGGAAGGCCCGGCAGCGGGCCTAAAGGCAGAGATGGCACACAAGAAAGCAGGCGGCAGCTCGAGAAACGGGCGCGACTCCCAGGCGAAGCGCCTCGGCGTGAAGGTCTTCGGCGGCGAGCGCGTCAACGCCGGACAGATCCTCGTGCGCCAGCGCGGCACGCGCGTGCATCCCGGCCCGAACGTCGGCATCGGCCGCGACCACACACTGTACGCGCGCGTCAGCGGACACGTGCAGTACGCCGTGCGCGGCGAGAACCAGAACAACACGGTCACCGTGATCGCGGAAACTTCGCCGGCGTAGCCGGTACGCATTGCGTGAGAAGCCCTATCGCAGCCGATAGGGCTTTTTCATTTTTGCGCCATGAAATTCATCGACGAGGCGAAAATCGAGGTGCACGCCGGCAAGGGCGGCGACGGCATGGCGCACTTTCGCCGTGAGAAGTACATCCGCCGCGGCGGCCCGGACGGCGGCGACGGCGGCCGCGGCGGCTCCGTCTGGGCGCGCGCCCACCGCAACATCAACACGCTCATCGACTACCGCTTCGCGCGCATCCATCGCGCCGACAACGGCAAGCGCGGCGGCGCTTCCGACTGCAACGGCGCCTCGGCCGACGACATCGAGCTTCGCATGCCGGTCGGCACGCTGATCCGTGACGAAGAGACCGGTGATCTCATCGCCGACCTGGCGAAGGACGGCGAGCGCGCGCTGCTCGCGCGCGGCGGCCAGGGTGGCCTCGGCAATGTGCACTTCAAGTCGAGCATCAACCGCTCGCCGCGTCAGTTCACGCGCGGCGAGGCCGGCGAGAGCCGCCGGGTGGCGCTCGAGCTACGCGTGCTGGCGGACGTCGGCCTGCTCGGCCTGCCGAACGCGGGCAAATCGAGCTTCATCCGCACCGTGTCCAGCGCCCGGCCGAAGGTCGCCGACTATCCGTTCACGACGCTCAATCCGTCCCTCGGGGTAGTGCGCGTCGGCGAGGCGAGCTTCGTCGTCGCCGATATCCCGGGATTGATAGAGGGCGCGTCCGAGGGCGCGGGGCTCGGCCACCAATTCCTGCGGCACCTCGGGCGCACGCGGCTGCTTCTCCAGCTCGTCGATCTCACCGCCGAACAGCCGGCCGAGAGCGCGCGCACCATCGCCGCGGAGCTGAAAAAATACGACGAGGCGCTCTACCGCAAGCCGCGCTGGCTGCTCTTCAACAAGGCCGACGCGCTCGAGGATGCCAGGGAGCGCGCCGCCAAGGTAGTGCGGCAGCTCCGCTGGACGCGTCCCTGGTTCACGATCTCGGCCTTGACCGGGGAGGGCTGCGACGCCGTGTCGAAGGCGATTGCCAAGGAGCTCGCGCGCAAATGACGCCGCTCGCAAGCGCGAAGACGCTGGTCGTCAAGGTCGGCTCCTCGCTCGTCACCGCCGCTGGCCGCGGCCTCGACAGCACGGCGATCGCACGCTGGGCCGACGAGATTGCGCGCCTCGTGCGCGAGCGTCGCCGCGTGGTGCTCGTCTCGAGCGGCGCCATCGCCGAGGGCGTCCTGCGCCTGGGCTGGAGCCGCCGGCCGCACACCATGCACGAGCTGCAGGCGGCCGCCGCCGTCGGCCAGATGGGACTCGTGCAGTGCTACGAGAGCTGCTTTCGCAGCCACGGGCGGCACACGGCGCAGGTGCTCCTCACGCACGACGATCTCGCCGACCGGCAGCGCTATCTCAATGCGCGGGCGACGCTGCGCACGCTGCTCGAGCTCGGCGTCATCCCGGTGATCAACGAGAACGATACGGTCGTCACCGACGAAATCAAGTTCGGCGACAACGACACGCTCGCCGCGCTGGTGACCAACCTGGTCGAGGCCGACGCGCTGGTCATTCTCACGGACCAGGCCGGGCTGTTCGACGCCGACCCACGCACGCACGCCAACGCACGCCTGATCGAGGAAGCCGACGCGCTCGATCCCGCGCTGGCCGGCATGGCGGGCGGTACCGGCAGCGCGCTCGCGCGCGGCGGCATGGCGACCAAGGTGCAGGCGGCGCGGCGGGCGGCGCGCAGCGGCGCCCATACGGTGATCGCCGACGGGCGCCTCGCCGACGTGCTGGTGCGCCTCGCGCAGGGCGAGCGCATCGGCACACTCCTTACCGCTAAGACGGTGCCGCTCGCCGCGCGCAAGCAATGGCTCGCGGATCACCTGAGCGTCACCGCCCGCCTTCGACTGGATACGGGCGCTGCGCGCGCGCTCCAGCGTGACGGCAAGAGCCTGCTGCCGATTGGCGTGGTCGACCTCCAGGGGGAATTCGAGCGCGGCGCCGTGGTCGCCTGCCTCGATCCCGATGGACGCGAAATCGCCCGTGGCCTGGTGAACTACTCCGCCGCCGAGACGCGCCGCATCATGCGCCGCCCGTCGGCAGAGATCGAATCGATCCTCGGCTACGCCGACGAGCCCGAGCTCATACACCGAGATAATCTGGTGCTGCTCTATTCTGCGGGCAGAAGTAATCGCGGGCGAGCGAGACATGGCGCGCGGTGGAGAGCGGCCGCCAGGTGCTGCGCGCCGCGCTCCAGCTGTGATCGGGCCGGGCGACGGCATACAGTCGTTGCTCGGCGCTCGCGCAGCGCAGGCCCTCGAAGGTCACGTTGTCCACGCCCTCGGGGCTGCGCGCCACCAGCACGTAGCGCACCAGTCCTTCCTTGCTGACGGCCAGGCTCGCGCGATCGATGTAGAAGCGAAAGCCATCGGCACCGATAACGCTGAACTCGAGCAGGTTCTTTGCGGCCGGGTAAGCAGGCGGGTCGGGCGCCTCTTCGGTGGCCACAGTCTGCGGGTTGCGCCGCTCCCAGTCGCTCTGCTCCTGGGACTTGGTGGTGCTGCAGGCCGCCGCGGCGAGCGCCGCGGCGAAGCTCAGCGCAAGTCCGCGCACAGCGCCGCGCGCACGTCGGACGGAAGCTCGGTGCTCGCCTGGTAGTGGGGGTGGTCGACGCCGATCCGCACGCCGGCGCCGCCGGCGAGCGCCGCGCGCATGGCCGGGTCGAGCTCGAAGCGCAGGAAGTGCACCGAGGAAGTCTTCTCCTGCGTCTCCCGGTCGAGATCCTCGTCGGCGATTGCCCGGACGCGCTCGTGACCGTGCACCTGCACCCAGACGCCGCGCTCGATGCCCCTGAGGAGCGCGAGCTCGCGCTTGCGTTCCTCCTCATCGGGGTACTCGATCAGCATCGTCGCCTTCCAGTTGGTGCCGTCGGGCACGAGCGGGTTATAGGCCTCGAGCTCGCCCTGGATGCCTTGCTCCTCGAAGATGCGCTCGATGCGCAGCATCTCCTGCACCTGGTAGCGAATGGTGAGCTCGTCCTCGAAGAGCAGCGTCACATGCCCGCCGAGCTGGACGGTGCGGCGCTTCTTGTGCTCCATGACGCGCGCGCGAAAAGCGTTGCGCTCGCGCGCATAAGCTTCCAGCGGCAACAGGTTTTCGCGATTAATCGGCATGCGTCCGAGACTACTTGATCGCCGTCTCGATCTGCGCGAACGTGCGCGCTACGTCGGCGCCCGGCTCGACCGGCACGCCGATCTGCCGCGCGATCTGCGAGAGCGAGAAGATGCCGCGCACCATGGTGCGCCGGATGGGCGGCTCTAACGGCCGGCGCGCCGGCTGCTCGTCGAAATCGACTACTAGAGCGTGCTGGCGGCCGGTGCGGCGTAGCGTCTGGAACACGTGGCCGACGCGTGCTGCCGCCACGTCGGCATAGTCCATGACTTCGACCTGCTCCGCCGGGACCATGACGTCGCCGACGGTGAGCTCGTCGCGGCGCAGGCCGCGGTCGATGGCGACACGCATCGGCCGCTCGGACAGGAGGTCGCTCGCCGTGATGACGCCGAGCACGTTCTCCTGCTCATCGGTGACCAGGAGCAGCCGCACGCCGCGCGTGATCATGAACTGGTTCGCGCCCGCGAGCGGCGCCTGCGCGCGGATGGTCGCCGGGCTGACGCGCGCGAGGTCGGTCATGACCTGCACCGCCGGCGCTTCCGGGGTCACGCGCGGGGCGGCCGGCGCGAGCGGCCGGCGAAAGCCGGCGTTGGCGCCGAGCTCGCGGATGGGCAGCGGCTGGTAATCCCGGTCCTCCATAAGCGCGCTACGGGTGCGCGGGGTGGGCGCTCTCCGGCCGCCGCGAGCGGCGGTCTGCCTGCAGATAGCGATGCAGCTCGATCAGCGCCTGGCGATAGACCTCGCGCTTGAAGTCGATCACGGTCTCGAGCGGCACCCAGTAATCGTGCCAGCGCCAGGCATCGAACTCCGGATGGCCGCTCGCGCGCAGCCTCACGTCGCAGTCGCGACCCGCCATGCGCAGGAGGTACCAGATCTGCTTCTGGCCGCGGTAGGCGGCGCCGTTGCCTTCGCGCGAGCGCCGCAGCCATTTTTCCGGCACCTCGTAGCGCAGCCATTCGCGGGTCCGGCCGAGGATGCGCACATGCGCCCGCTGCAGGCCGATCTCCTCCTCGAGCTCGCGGAACATCGCCTCGAGGGGCGTCTCGCCGTGCTTGATGCCGCCTTGCGGGAACTGCCATGCGTGCTGATGGACACGCTTGCCCCAGAACACCTCGTTCCGGCAGTTGGCGAGGATGATGCCGACGTTCGGACGGTAGCCTTCCTTGTCGAGCATGGGCTCCTACACCGGTACCTCGTAAAATGTGCCTTTCGATTTTTCCACAGGCCTCCGGCAAAGACAATGCCGGTGCCGGCCCATGAAAACCTCGAAGTTTTTTATTGCGACACAGAAAGAAGTGCCCGCCGAGGCGGAGATCGTCAGCCATCGGCTGATGCTGCGCGCCGGCCTCATCCGGCGCCTGTCGGCGGGCATCTATACGTGGCTGCCGCTCGGCCTGCGCATCGTGCGCAAGGTGGAGCGGATCGTGCGCGAGGAGATGAATCGCGCCGGCGCCCTCGAGCTCATCATGCCCGTCGTGCAGCCCGGTGAGCTGTGGCAGGAGTCGGGCCGCTGGCAGGCGTACGGGCCGGAGCTCTTGCGCTTCAAGGATCGGCACGAGCGCGATTTCGTCATGCAGCCCACGTCGGAGGAGGTCATTACCGACCTTGCGCGGAGCGAGCTGAAGAGCTACCGGCGGCTGCCGACGCACTTCTACCAAATCCAGACCAAGTTCCGCGACGAGCGCCGGCCCCGCTTCGGCATCATGCGCGGGCGGGAATTCGTCATGAAGGACGGCTATTCTTTCCACGCCGACTACGCCGACCTCGAGCGCGAATACCGCAATATGTACGACACCTATACGCGCATCTTCACCCGCCTCGGGCTCGAGTTCCGGGCGGTTGCCGCGGACACCGGCGCCATCGGCGGCACCGGATCGCACGAGTTCCATGTGCTGGCGGAATCAGGAGAGGATGCCATCGCCTTCTGCCCGCAATCGGACTATGCCGCGAACGTAGAGCTCGCCGAAGCGCTCGCGCCCGGAGCGAGGCCCGCGGCCAGGGAGGCGATGCGCAAGGTAGCGACGCCGGGCAAGACGAAGTGCGAGGCGGTCGCCGAGCTTCTCGGCATCGCGCTTCAGCGCACTGTCAAGGCGGTCGCCTTGATGCACGATCGCGATTTCATCCTGCTCGTGGTGCGCGGCGACCATGATCTCAACGAGATCAAGGCCCAGAAGATGATTGGCAGCTTCCGCTTCGCCACCGAGGCGGAAATTCGCGAGCATCTGCACAGCCCGGCCGGCTACATAGGACCACCCATGGGTGGTAGCGGCGCGGTCGGCGCGAAGGTGCGCGTGATCGCCGACCGGACGGTGGCCGCGATGGCGGACTTCGTGTGCGGTGCCAATGACGAGGGCTACCACCTGACGGGCGTGAACTGGGGGCGCGACCTGCCGGAGCCGCAGGTTGAGGACATCCGCAACGCCGTGGCCGGCGATCCGAGCCCGGATGGCAAAGGCACGCTAGAGATCGTGCGCGGCATCGAGGTCGGACACATCTTCCAGCTGCGTACGAAATACTCCGAGGCGATGGGCGCCAGGTTCCTAGACGCAGCGGGTGCCGAAAAGCCGTTCGAGATGGGCTGCTACGGCATCGGGGTAACGCGCGTGGTGGCGGCCGCGATCGAGCAGAATCATGACGAGCGCGGCGTCATGTTCCCGGCGCCGATCGCGCCGTTCGAAGTGGCGCTGGTGCCGATCGGTTACCACAAGAGCGAAGCGGTGCGCAGCGCGGCCGCAAAGCTCTACGGCCAGCTCCTCGAGGCCGGCGTCGACGTTCTCATGGATGACCGCGATGAGCGGCCCGGGGTTCTTTTCGCCGACATGGACCTGATCGGCATTCCGCACCGGATCGTGATCTCGGACCGCGCTCTGGCGGCGGGCAAGGCCGAATACAAGGGCCGGCGCGACGAGAAGCCGGCCGACCTGCCGCTCGACGAGGTCATCCCGACGCTGCTGAAAAAGCTGGCGTGAAGCCACTGCTCTTGCTCGCGCTGCTGGCGGCGCCGCTCGCCGTGATGGCCGGCGCGCAGCAGTACGAGCCGCTGGCCGATTCGGTGCGCGTGCGCCTGTCGCGCGTGGTGGCCGACAAGGCGGTGCCCGAGATGGCCTTCCGCTCGAGCGAGGATGCGCAGCGCTGGCTCGCCGAAATGGATGCCCGGCTCGAGAAACGCATCCCCGACCGCAAACAGCGCCTGGAGCTGCTGCGCACCGTGCATTACGAGGCGACCCGCGCGCGGCTCGATCCGCAACTCGTCCTCGGCGTGATGGAGGTGGAGAGCGGGTTTCGCAAGTACGCCGTGTCGCGTGCCGGCGCGCGCGGCTACATGCAGGTGATGCCGTTTTGGGTGAGACTCATAGGCCAACCCAACCACAACCTCTTTCACCTGCGGACCAACCTCGCCTACGGCTGCGCCATCCTGCGTTTCTATCTCGACATGGAGAACGGCGACTATTTCCGGGCGCTCGGCCGCTACAACGGCTCGCTCGGCCAGGCCGAGTACCCGAACCTGGTGTTGTCTGCGTGGCGCGGCCGCTGGCGCTATGACGGCCCGATCGGTTGAGGGTCAGGGATGATCGGCGCGCTGCTCGAGCGGAATCCGAAGTTCGCCAACTGGCTGTACGGCTTCACGCCGCCGGAGCGCGGCACGGTGCTGCTGGTGCACCGGCGGGTGTACATCGTGCCGGCGCAGCTCGGCTGGTTTTTCGTGCTGACGCTGTTCATTCTGCTGATCGGCTCGATCAACTACGCGCTCTCGCTCGGCTTCGCGCTCACCTTCCTGCTCGGCGGCCTGGCGCTCGCCGGCATGGTGCACACGGCGCGCAATCTCGCGCGCATGGCGGTGAGCGCGGGCCGCGCCGAGCCGGTATTCGCCGGCGAGACGGCGCAGTTCCGCCTTTACCTCGAGGCGCGCGCCGGATTCGACCGTCCCTCGATCCTGGTGCGCCACGTGCGCTCGGGCGCCCAGATGGTGCTCGACGTGCCGGCCGCAGGGCTCGCCGAGGTGGTGCTCGGCGTGCCGGCCGAGAGGCGCGGCTGGCTGCCGCTCGGGCGCGTCATGCTCGAGACGCGCTTTCCGCTCGGCATCTTCCGCGCCTGGAGCTACCTCGAGCCCGACGCACGCTGCCTGGTGTATCCGCGACCCGAAAGAAGCGCGCTGCCGGCGCCGAGCGCCGAAAGCGCCAAGGGAACGCTGCGCTCGCCAACTCCGGGCAATGACGACTACGCCGGGCTGCGTGCCTATCAATTGTCCGACTCGCCGCGCCACGTCGCCTGGAAGGCGGTGGCGCGCAGCGAAGACATGCTCACCAAGCAGTTCACCGGCGAAGCGGCCGCCGAGCTGTGGCTCGAATGGGCACTGCTCCCGGCCGCGCTCGACGCCGAGACGCGGCTCTCGCGCCTGACCGGCTGGGTGCTCGAGGCCGAGCGCTCGGGCGTGCACTACGGGCTGCGCCTGCCCGGCGCGGAGATCGCGCCGGCACGCGGCGAAGCGCACCGCGCCGCCTGCCTGCAGGCGCTCGCGCTGCACGGCGTCGCCGACGCTTAGCGATGAACGCGCAAGCCCACCCCCTGTCGCCGGAGATGAGGCTTCTCAGCCTGCGCGACCTGTCGTGGCTGTCGCTCGCGCTGGGCATCGTCATCGTTCCGCATGCCATGCGCGCGCCCTGGTGGCTGACGCTGCTCACGCTGTGCGTCTATGGCTGGCGTTTCTACTGCACGCTTAACCGCACGCCGCTGCCGGCGCGCTGGCTCGCGATCGGCATCGCCTTCGTCGGCATGCTCGGGGTATGGGTCGAGTTCCGCACACTCTTCGGCCGCCAGCCGGGCGTGCTGCTGCTCATGTTCTTCTCGGGCCTGAAGCTGCTCGAATCGCGCACCCATCGCGATGGCGCGATTGCCGCCTTCCTCGGCTACTTCCTGATCATCACCAACTTCCTCTATACGCAGTCGATTCCGACGGCGCTCGCCATGTGCGTCGGCGTCTTCGCCATCACGGCGACGCTGGTCGGCTTCAGCGCGCCGGCGCGGCCGCTCGCCGCGAACCTGCGCACCGCCGGCCTGCTGCTCGGCCACGCCGCGCCCGCGGCGATCCTGCTCTTCGTGCTGTTCCCGCGCGTGCAGGGACCGCTCTGGGGCCTGCCGCAGGATGCCTACTCCGGCATGACGGGGCTTTCGGAGACGATGACACCGGGCGCCCTTTCGCAGCTGGCGCTTTCCGACGCCATCGCCTTTCGCGCCTCCTTCGAGCGCGATCCGCCACCGGTGCAGGATCGCTATTGGCGCGGCCCGGTGCTGTGGGATTTCGACGGCCGCACCTGGACCACCAGCAGCGGCCACTCGGTACGTTTCGAGGCGCCCGAGCGGCCGCGCCTTACCTATCGCTACTCGATCGTGCTCGAGCCGCACAACCGTGCGTGGCTCTTCGCGCTCGAGCAGGCGGCGGCCGTGCCGCCCGGCGCGCGCATGAGCTTCGACGGGCAGGTGCTGGCCACGGCGCCGGTGCGAAGCCGCGTGCGCTACGACATGGTGTCGGTCACCGGCGCCGCGCCACAGGCGGCCGAGAGCCGTTCGGTCCTGGGACGCGCGCTGCGCCTGCCGGCGGGCGCGAATCCGCGGACGCTGGCGCTTGCACAGGAATGGCGTGCCGCCGGCGGCAGCGACGCCGACATCGTCGCGCGCGCTCTCGCCTACCTGCGCAACGGACGCTATACGTACACGCTCGAGCCGCCGCTGCTCGGCGCGCATTCGGTGGACGAGTTCCTGTTCGACACGAAAGCCGGCTTCTGCGAGCACTTCTCGTCGTCCTTCACCGTGTTGATGCGCGCCGCCGGCGTCCCGGCGCGCGTGGTCACCGGCTACCAGGGCGGCGATATCAACCCGGTCGACCAGATCATGACCGTGCGCCAGTCCGATGCGCATGCCTGGACCGAGGTGTTCCTCTCGGGCCGCGGCTGGGTGCGCATCGACCCGACCGCCGCCTCGATGCCGCGCCGGGTAATGGACGGCCTTGCGGCAGCGCTGCCGCAGACGCAGGCCCTGCCGCTCTTCCTGCGCCGCGAACTGGAATGGCTGCGCTCTGCGCGCGCCCATTGGGAAGCGGTGGCGCACAAGTGGAACATCTGGGTGCTCGGCTACGGCCCCGAGCGCCAGCGCGACCTGATGCTGTCCTTCGGCATGCGCGACGCCGACTGGCACAAGCTCACCGCCGTGCTCTTCACCTTCCTCGGCCTGATGACCGCAGTGCTGCTCGCCTGGTCGCTCAAGCGGCTGGCGCGGCCCGATCCGGTGCAAAAGGCCTGGCAGCTCTTCTGCGACAAGCTCGCTGCGCGCGGCGTGGTGCGCTCGGTGCACGAGGGCCCGCGCGACTACACCTCGCGCGCGGCGCGCTCGCTGCCCGCTTCAAGGCGGCCGATCCTGCGCATCGGCGCCCTCTACATCGCCGTGCGCTACGGCGAGCGCAACACGCCGCCCGCAACCGCGCGCCTGCGCCGGCTGGTGCGCGCCCTGCGGCTCGCGTGAAAGGCGCGCTCGCCGCGCTGCTCGTCGGCGCGAGCGCCTTTGGCGCGACGCCCGAGCCGCTCGGCGAGAGGCCCGAGGTGCGCGCCTTCATCGGCGAGCTGGTCGAGCGCCACGGTTTCAACGAGGCCGAACTCACCAAGATGTTCTCGCGCGTGGAGCGCATCGAGCCGGTGCTGCAGTTCATCGCGCCGGGCGAGCGTCCGCCCTGGCAGGACTACCGCGCGCAATTCGTCAACGATCGGCGCATCGCCGGCGGGCTCGCCTTCTGGCAGGCGAACCGCAAGCATCTCGCGCGCGCCGAGCGCGAGTACGGCATCCCGGCGGCAATCATCGTCGCCATCGTCGGCGTCGAGACGAACTACGGCCGCAACATGGGCCGCTACCGAGTGATCGACGCGCTTGCCACGCTGGCGTTCGAGTATCCGGCGCGCGCGCCGTTCTTCCGCTCGGAGCTGGAGCAGTACCTGCTGCTCGCGCGCGAGAGCGAGCTCGACGTCTTCGCGCTGCGCGGCTCGTACGCCGGCGCCATCGGACTGCCGCAGTTCATGCCGCGCAGCGTGCGCCGCTTCGGCGTCGACTTCGACGGCGATGGCGCCATCGACCTGCGCCGCTCGAGCGCCGATGCGGTCGGCAGCGTCGCCAATTTCCTGAAAAGCCACGGCTGGCAGAGCGGCGAGCCGGTGGCCTTTCGCGCCGTGGTGCCCGACGAAGTGGCGCCGGCGTACGCCGACGGCAACGTGCGGCCGCACGTGCCGCTTTCCGAGCTGCTGATCGCCGGCATCTCACTCTCGCCGGCGCCGCCCTCCACCGAAGCGCTCGGCGCGCTCATCGCGCTCGGCAGCGAATACCGCGTCGGGCTGCAGAATTTCTACGTTATCACCCGCTACAACCGCAGCGCCTACTACGCCACGGCGGTCGCGGACCTGGCGCAGGCGCTCGCGGCCGCACGCCAGAGCGGCACCGGTAAATAGCTAGACCCCTGGCAGAAACTGCTTCGGATCGAGCGGCCGGCCGAGCTTGCGGATCTGGAAATGCAGCATCGGCCGCTCGGCGTCGGAGGTGCCGATTTCGGCGATCTTCTGGCCGCCCGAGACCACCTGCTGCTCCTTCACGACGATCTGGCTGGTATGCGCGTATACGGTGAGGAACTGGTCGCTGTGCTGGATGATCAGCATCTTTCCCAGCCCGCGGATGCCCGAGCCGACATACGTGACCTTGCCGCCCGCCGCCGCTACGACGGGATCGCCGACCCGCCCGTCGATGTCGAGCCCTTTGCCGCGCGTCTGCTCGAAGGCGGCGATTACCTTGCCCTTGGTCGGCCAAATGAACTTCAGGGGCCCGCCCGGCAGCGGCGGCGGTGCGGCGGCGCTTGCGGTCGACTTCGCCGGCGCCGGCGCGGGCGCGTCGAGTGGCCGCGCCTCGATGCGCGAGCTTCCCGCGAGCCGCCCGACCGTCACGCCGCCCGGCTCCGGCGGCCGCACGCGCAGGACCTGTCCACCGCGGATGCGCGTCGGATCGTCGAGCGAGTTCCACTGGCCGAGCTCGCGGTAGTCGAGGCCATGCTCCAGGGCGATGCTGTAGAGCGTGTCACCGCGCTTCACCACATATTCGCCCGCAGTGATGACCGGCGCGGCCCCGGGGGCCGCGCTCGCCGCCTTTGGCGCGGGGGCCGGCGCGGGCGGTGGCGTCGCCGATGCGGCGCGGCCGGTACGATCGACCACCGGCGCCCCGGCCGGTTCGCCCGGCTGCGACGCGCAGGCGGCAAGCGCGATGGCCGCCGCGACCAGTGAGACACCCCGCGTCATGCTTTGCCGGCCTCCATTGGCACGAAGTGCACCGCGTCGAGCTCGGTTTGCACCAGGCTTCCCCGGCCGGTGCGCTCGATCAGCAGCAGCCGCTGCGCCGCCGCGCTCGCGGCGAGCGGCAATATCATTCTGCCACCTGGGGCGAGCTGCCGCGCGAGCGCTTCCGGCACGCGCGGCGCCGCCGCCGCGACGATGACGGAATGAAACGGCGCCGCCGCTTCCAGTCCGGCATAGCCATCGCCATGTGCGAGGCGCAAGTTCGCAAGCCTGAGCGGCAGCAGGTTGCGGCGCGCTCGCTCGAGGAGCGCCTTGATGCGCTCGATCGAATACACCTCGGGAAAGAGGTGCGCGAGCACTGCCGCCTGGTAGCCGCAGCCGGTGCCCACCTCGAGCACCCTCCCCGCGTCGCGGCCGGCGAGCAGGAGCTCGATCATGCGCGCTACCACGTAAGGCTGCGAAATCGTCTGGGCGAAACCGATGGGCAGCGCCGTATCCTCGTACGCGCGGCTGGCGAGCGCGCTGTCGACGAACTGATGCCGCGGCACGGCACCGAGCGCGGCCAGCACGCGCTCGTCGGTAATGCCCTTGGCGCGCAGCCGCGCCACCATGCGCGCGCGCGTGCGCTCCGAGGTCATGCCGATGCCGGGGACGCTCGCGGTCAGCGCTCGAGCCATTCGCGCGCCCGCGCAAGCTGCGTGGAGTGCGTGAGGTCCATCCGGAGCGGCGTCACCGAGACGCGCTGCTGCTCGACGGCGTGGAAGTCGGTCCCGGGCCCCGCATCCGCGGCGCCGCCGGCGGGGCCGATCCAGTACGCGTCCTCGCCGCGCGGCGTGGCGAGCCTGATGACCGGCTCGGCCTTGTGACGCTTGCCCAGGCGCGTTATCTCGATACCGCGCAGGCGGTCGGGCGCGAGGTCGGGTACGTTCACGTTGAGGAGCACCGCCTCGCCGAAGGGCGCGCGCGCGAGGCGCTCGACCAGCTCGACGGCGACGCGGATCGCGCTTTCGAAGTGCTCGCCGGCCTTGCTGGTGAGCGAGACGGCGAGCGACGGGATGCCCAGCAGGTAGCCTTCGACCGCCGCGGCCACCGTGCCGGAATAGATGGTGTCGTCGCCCATGTTGGCGCCGAGGTTGATGCCGGAGACGACCACGTCGGGCGTGAAGTCGAGCAGTCCGGTCACGGCGATGTGCACGCAGTCGGTCGGCGTGCCGTTCACCGAGTAGTAACCGTTGGCCGCGCGGCGCACGACCAGCGGGCGGTCGAGCGTGAGCGAGTTGGAAGCGCCCGAGCGGTCGCGCTCCGGGGCGACCACCGTGACGTCGGCGAGCCGCGCGAGCGCCTCGGCGAGGAGCGTGATACCCGGCGCGAAATAGCCGTCGTCGTTGGAGACGAGAATTTTCACGCGAACGATTCTACAGTCGCTGCCACATTGAACAGACTCGCCCGCTGCGCTCTGATCGTCCTGCTTCTCGCCGCGCTGCCGGCGTGGGCGAAGCTCGACTATCGCGTCGAGATCGACGCGCCGGGCAATCTCAAAGCGACGCTCGAGAAGGGCTTGAACATCGTGCGCTGGCGGCTCGATCCGGAAATGGACGAGGACCGACTGAAGCGCTTGGTCGACGAGGCGGCGCGCGAGTCGCGCGAGGCCGCCGCGACCGAAGGCTATTTCTCGGCGCGCGTGCAGGCCGAGGTCGACTCCTCGAGCGATCCCTGGGTGGTGCGGCTGCGCATCGAGCCCGGTGAGCGCACGCGCGTGCAAGAAGTCGATATCCGCTTCAGCGGCCCGGCGAGCACCGACGGCGAGGCGCGCCCGCACCTGCGCCGCGTGCGCCAGAGCTGGACGCTGCGTCCCGGGCAGCCGTTTCGCCAGGCCGACTGGGATGCAGCCAAGCGCCAGGCCGTGCGCGAGCTCTCCGGCTGGCGCTACGCGGCGGCGTCGATCGGCGAAAGCGAGGCGCGCATAGACCCGGCCACCAACGGCGCATACCTCTCGGTCGAGATCGTCAGCGGCCCGCCGTTCCGCTTCGGCGAGCTGCGCGTCACCGGCACCAAGCGCTACTCCGATGCGCTGGTCGCGAGCCTCGTGCCGGTGCGTCCGGGCGACGTCTACGATCGCGACATGGTGGTGCTCTACCAGCGGCGGCTGCTCGAGTCCGGCTACTTCGCGAGCGTGCAGGCCGAAATCGACCAGCAGCTGGCCGTCGCCGACGCCGAGCCGCTGCGCGTCGCCGTCATCGAGGCGCCGAAGCACCACATCGAGTGGGGCGTGGGCTGGAACACCGACGTGCTGTGGCGGCTGCAGGCGCGCTATAGCAACCAGGATTTCATCTCCAGCGCCTGGCGCTTCAACTCGACGCTCAACCTGGACGAGAAGATCCAGAACCTGCAGCTCGACTTCGACTCCCCGCCGCGCGAGGGCGGCATCTGGAATACCTATTTCACCCGCGCGCGCCAGGAGGACATCCAGAACCAGACCACCCGCGAGGTCGCGGTCGGCGCGCTGCACAACTACGGCGCGCAGCCGGCCCCGTCGGCCCTGATCGTCTCGGCGCATCACGAAGACCAGATCCTCTCAGGCGTCGTGTCCACGAGCGCGCATGCGGTCTACTTCGGCGCCCGCAAGGGCTTGCGTCGCACCGACGCCCTGATCTCGCCGCGCGAGGGCTACTACGTGCTCGGCGAAGTCGGCGGCTCCCCCAACGCGCTTTCCTCTCAGCCTTTCCTGCGCGCGATGGCCAGCGCATCGATCTTCCTGCC